>CAOKKL010000033.1 GCA_948469065.1 uncultured Mycoplasmatota bacterium
TCTCTTTTTTTGAAAGTCCACTTTATAGGTTACATTTTAAATAAATCTCTTTTTTGTAATAAATTTTTTAATCTTTTTTTCTTGTTCTATAATTTGATTTAAAAATATAATTTTGTAATTTTTTAATTGCTTTTTTAACAATTCTAGAAGTAAAGGATTGTGAAATATTATATTTTAGGGAAATTTGCTTTTGAGTCAATCGATTTCCATTTAATCCAAAATATAAAATTAAAATATCTTTTTCTCGCTCATCTAATAAAGAAAAGTAATCTATTATTTGTTGAAAATTACATTTATTAAAAAATCTTCAACAAAGTCAGACTGATCGGATATCATATCTTGTAACATAATAGGAGTTTCATGACTATCTACGACGATTTGTTGTAGACTATAAAGATTATTCCATTTTTTTCTTGTTCTTAAGTACATCAAAATTTCATTAAATATAACTTTTACAGAATAAGTAGAAAATTCAAAATTTTTAGAAAGATCATATGTTTCTACTGCTTTTATTAAGGCAATTGTTCCAATAGATAATAAATCTTCTATTTCTTCATATCTTACACTTTTGTAAAAATTTTTATACACAATAAAATAAACACTTTTTAAGTTATGTTCTATTAATTTATTTCGTGCTATTTGGTCTCCTTTTTGATAAGATTCAAATAATTTTTTGGTATCTTCTTTACTTAAAGGTGGCAATAAATGATCACCAATATCAAACTTTTCCATAATTCTTTTCTCACATGAAAAGTTATTATAGAAATTAAAAAATAGGAAAAACAGAATTATAACATTATAATTTAAGATTCATGATTTACATGAATAGAAGAAAGCTCAGAGCCTTTTTCATAATAAAAAATAGTTGAATTTTTAGAATTTATATTTTCTTCGCCAGAAATTGCATCTTTTACAAGACCTACCACATTTTTAGGAGTTTCATACCAATGATTTTCTCGCTCTTTTAAATAACTTTCCATAGTTTCCAGCCATACATTTTTTGAAATTCTACTCGCAATACTTCCTACCTCGCTACTATCATCTTTTCCCACCCATACTAAAGAAAGAGCATCAGGGGTATATCCTACACTCCAACAATCCGTATTTGTTGTACCCGTTTTTAAAGCGTATTTTCTTGACATTTTGGAAGCCAAAGATAAAGCGGTTGGGGTAGTATAAGAATTAAAAGCTGAATTCGTAGTATTAGTTAACATCTCATTTAAAATATATACATAATTACTATTTAAAACCATTTCATTTTTATCTTTAAATTCGTATAAAAGATTGCCGTCCATGTCTTCAATTTTTTCAATTAGATGAATCTCTTTTTTAAATCCTCCATTTGCAAGAGTGGTATATCCAGTTGCAAAATCTAGCATATTAAGTTCACTTGTACCCAAAGCTAAAGATGGATTTGGCTGCAATTCTCCTTTAATACCTGTTTGTTTTGCTAAATCTACTAACGTATTTTCTCCTAGAAAAAGATGAGTTTTTACAGCGTAGATATTATCAGAAAAAGCTAGAGCAGCGGCCATAGTAATATATTGATTTCCATATATATGATTATAATTAGAAGGACTATAAGTTTTATTATTTGAAAAAACAAAAGAAGTTTCTCCACTATAAAAAGTAGAAGAAGACGTCATATTGTTTTCCAAAGCAGCATAATAAAGAAAAGGTTTCATAGTACTTCCCACTTGTCTTTTTGATTGAGTAGCACGATTATATTGACTTTCTGAATAATCAAATCCACCAGTTAACGCTTTAATACCACCAGTATTAGGGTCGATTAACACACTCGCAATTTGAAGTTCATCTTCGTTTTTCATATTATTTTTTATAGAATCTTCTAAGCTTTTTTGAGCATTTACATCCAACGAAGTATAAATTTTTAATCCACCTGATTCTAATAATGTGGTTGGAATTCCTTTTAAGTTTTTTAATTCATTTAAAACAGCATCTTGATAATATTGAATCATTTTTGAATGATCTTGTTCTTCTTTTCCATAAACTTCAATTTTATTTTCAAATAAATGTTCGTAAGTTTCATTATCAATATAATGATTCTCCAACATAGTTTTTGCTACAATTTTTGCCCTTTTAATACAAGCATCATAATCCACTACAGGATTAAAATTATTTGGACTCTTAGGAATTCCAGCTAACATCATTGCTTCTTCTAAAGTTAAATCTTTGGCTTCCTTATTAAAATAATATTGACTAGCTTCTCCAATTCCGTAGTTTCCTTCCCCATAATTAATTGTATTTAAATAACCTTCTAAAATATTATCCTTTGAATAATGAACTTCTAATTCCACCGTTAAAAAAGCTTCTTCTATTTTTCGTTGCCAAGTTTGATCAAAAGTTAAAAACATATTTTTTATATATTGTTGACTAATCGTAGAAGCACCCTGTCTTGTATTCTTTATAATATTAGTCTGCATTGCTTTTGCGATACGAAGAATATCAAATCCATGATGAGAATAAAAATTTTTATCTTCCACACTAATTACAGCATCAATTAAATGTTGAGAAATTTGATCCAGTGAAACCCATTGATTGTGATTCGAACCTTGATAAACTAATTGTTCTTCTTGATCGTATAAATAGACCTTTCCTAAATTTGTTAATTCCAAACGAGGACTAAAAAAGGCATACGCATAAATCCCAAATAAAGCAATTAATCCAGATAAAAAAAGAAAAAGAGAAATACGTAATAAAAAAATTAATTTTCTTTTCATGTAATCCACCTATCTTTATTATGAAAAAAAGAAAAAAAAATATCCCCAAAATTTGGAAATATTTTAACAATTTATGATATAATTTCTCAAAAAAGAAAGAAGCAGAAGAATGAAATTAAATTTAAAACTGTTTAAAGATGATATTTTAATAATAGATAAATTAGTAACTTATGATAAAAAAGGAGAAGTTATATCTTTTTGGATTGATAATATGGAACATCAAATTGATACCAAAGAAAAAATATTAGAAAGATATAATGAAGAGTTTCATTTTTATTTAAATTTTAATACAGAAAAATGTACCTATGAATTAAAATCACATCAAGCAGTATTTGATATTATTGTCGATCAATCTTTCTTTTACGAAACAGAAAATAAAATCGAAATGACTTATGCTTTAGAAACAGATGATCAAAAGTGTAAGATTTTACTTGAATTTCAAAAATAAAGATAGACAGATGAAAAAATATTGCATATAATGGCTTAGATGATATTTAAAAAACATTAAATCGGATCCATTTTTAAATAATTATCGTATAATATTGGATGATAAAGTATAAAATATCAATCAATATAATTTAAGGAGGAAAAAAAGATGAAATTAAATGAAATTCCACAAGAAGAATTAGAATTAATGGGCTATGATGATTTAGCATTTTTAATATTAAAAGATGAAAATAAAAAAATGAAAATAAATGATTTATTTAAAAAAATATGTTCCATTTTAAATTTATCGGATCAAGAATTTGAAAATAGAATTGCAGACTTTTTTGAAATTCTTACTACAGATAAACGATTTACGATGTTAGAAGATGGCTATTGGGATTTAAAAGATAGACACAGTCAAAAAGTAATCATCGATGAAGAAGAAGATTTTATAGATGAAACAGAAGAGGAAGAAGTAGAAGAAGAAGAAAATATTTTTAAAGAAGAAGAAGATAATGGTGCTGATGAAGATTTAAAGGATTTAGTTGTCATTGATGGAGACGAAGACGAAGAAAATCTGTAGAATATCTAAAATTTAGAAAGGAATACAGGTTATGGAAAATAGATTAGAATCAATATTAGAAAAATATCAAGAAATTTCACAAAAATTAGTAGATCCACAAATTATGTCAGATTTTAATGAAATCAAAAGATTATCGAAAGAACAAAGTGATTTAAAAGAAATTGTAGAAAAATATGAAGAATATAAAAAAGCCAAAGAAAACATCAATGGTTCCAAAGCTTTACTAAATGATCCAGATTTAAAAGATATGGCAGAACTAGAATTACAAGAAAATACAGAATTATTAGAAAAATTAACACATGAATTAGAAATCCTTTTGATTCCAAAAGACGAAAATGATGGAAAAAATGTCATAATGGAAATTCGAGGAGCTGCTGGTGGAGATGAAGCAAATATTTTTGCCGGGGATTTATTACGCATGTATACTTATTATGCCGAAAAAAATGGTTGGAAAATTGAAATAAACCATGAACTTCCAGGATCGAGTGGTGGATTTTCAAATGTTGAATGTATGATTAAAGGTGAGAATGTTTATTCCAAATTAAAATATGAAAGTGGAGCTCATCGTGTTCAAAGAGTTCCTGTAACCGAAACGCAAGGAAGAGTGCATACATCAACGGCTACCGTTTTAGTTATGCCAGAAGTAGAAGATGTTGATATTGATATCAAAGAAAGTGATTTAAAAATAGATGTATACCATAGTAGTGGAGCAGGAGGACAATCCGTTAATACATCAAATTCTGCCGTACGAATAACACATTTACCTACCAATACAGTAGTAACTTGTCAAAATGAAAGAAGTCAAATGAAAAACAAAGACAAAGCAATGAAAATTTTAAAAATTAAACTTTATGATGATATGATAAGTAAACAAGTAGCAGAAGTAGGAAGTGAAAGAAAGAGTAAAATAGGAACTGGAGATCGTTCAGAAAAAATTAGAACTTATAATTATCCACAAAATCGAGTAACAGATCATCGAATCAATTTTTCGATTATGGAATTAGATCGGGTAATGGATGGTGGTTTGGACCCTATCATTGAAGCCTTAATCACCGAAGATTTAAAAAGAAAATTAGCAGGAGAAGAAATGTAACATTTCTTTTTTTATAAAAAAATGACAGAAATACCAAAATTTATTACCAAACAAGACTATGAATTGTTAAAACAAAAATATCCGAAAAAAATAGAAAAAGTTTTAAAAAAAATAAAAAATAATTATCCAGTACAATATTTAATTGGAAATGTAGAATTTTTTGATTGTATCATTAAAGTAAATAAAAATGTATTAATACCTCGTTTTGAAACAGAATTATTGATCGAAAAAAGTATAAAAAAAATCCAAGAAATGAAAATAAATAATCCTAAAATTATTGATTTAGGATGTGGAAGCGGATGTATTGCCATTGCTTTAAAAAAACATATGGATTGTGAAATGACAGCAGTAGATAAAAGCACAAAAGCTTTAAAAGTAGCTCGCGAAAATGCCAAATTAAATAATTTAAGTATCGCATTTTTAAAAAAAGATATGACGAAATTAGATCACCTTTTTTATGATATCATAATTAGTAATCCACCCTATGTTGGAAAAAAAGAACCGGTTGGAAAAGAAACAAAAAAAGAACCTCAAAAAGCAATTTTTGCAAAAGAAAATGGACTTTATTTTTATCGAAAAATATTAGAAATGATTGAGAAAAAGAAAGAAAAGCCAAAATTAATCATTTTTGAAATCGGAATGGATCAAGGTGAGTTGTTAAAAAACTTACAAAGAGCATTATTACCAAATTACAAAATTACGATTGAAAAAGACTATAATAATCGAGATCGTTTTGCATTTTTAGAATTACATAAATAAAAGAATAAAATTTTTAAAAATAAATGACAAAAATAATGAGATGATTTTTTATGAATATATCACATTTAACATTTTCATATGAAAATACATTAATTTATGAAGATGTTTCACTGGAATTAAAAAAGAAAGACCACATAGGAATAATTGGAGTAAATGGTGCTGGAAAAAGCACTCTTTTTAAGTTAATTTTAAAACAATTAGAACCAGATTATGGAAGCATTAAAATAGCGTCCAATTCAAGAATTTATTATTTGCCACAAGTTATAACCGATGAAATACCAGACTCCAATATTACTGTTTTGGAATACATTATGAGTGCAAGACCCCTTCAAAAATTAGTTCAGGAAATGAATGATTTATATCAAAAAATGGCAGAAGAAAAAAGTACAGATAAAATAGAAAAAAGATTAGAATACATTCAATCACAATTAGATTATTGGGAATATTATGAAGCCGATAGTATTCTTTTAAGACTAGTAAATTTGTTAAATATTTCTGATGAACTATTAAATCAAAGTTTAATCTCCTCATCTGGAGGACAAAAATCAAAAATAGCATTTGCAAGATTATTATATAGTAAACCAGAAATTATATTATTAGATGAACCAACCAACCATTTAGACGAAAAATCAAGAGAAAATATAATGAATTATTTAAAAAATTATCCTGGTATGGTTTTAGTAATTTCCCATGATATCAGTTTTTTAAATGAAGTAACAAATAAAACTTTGTGGATTGATAAAGCTACAAAGAAAATGGAATTGATAAATGGAAATTATGAACAATTTCAAAAAATAAAAATAATTCAAGAAAAAGAATTAAAAAATAAATATGAATCTCAAGCCAAAGAAATCAAAAAATTACAAGATATAGTTAATTTATATAGTCATTCTTCTGGTAAAAGAAAGCGTATGGCGGAATCAAGAGAAAAAAGTTTAAAGAAATTATTAAAAAATAAAATTGAACTTCAACCAGTATTAAAGAAAGTTAATTTAAAAATGCAAGTAGATGATTTAGGAAGTACAATACCTCTAAAATTAGAAAATTTATCTTTTGGATATCAAAAAAATAATTTACTTTATGAAAATATTAATTTTGAAATATACCGTCAAGAAAGATTTTTAATAATTGGAGAAAATGGAGTTGGAAAATCCACACTATTAAAATTAATTCATAAAGATTTAACTCCCCTTCATGGTTTAATAAATTTATCAAATAAAACAAAAATTGGTTATTATGCACAAGAACATGAAAGTCTTGATTTAGAAAAAACAATACTTCAAAATTTAGAAGAATTTGGTTTTAATGAAACAAAAATAAGAAGTCATTTGGGTAATTTTTTATTTACCGATCAAGATGTTTATAAAAAAGTAAAAGTATTATCTCCTGGAGAAAGAAGTAGATTAGCTTTTGCCAAATTAACTCTTTCAAATGCAAATTTATTATTATTAGATGAGCCAACCAATCATTTAGATCCAGAAACTCAAGAACTTGTTGCAAACTTTTTAAAAAATTATCCTGGAACCATCATTTTAGTAAGTCATAATTCACAGTTTGTGGATAACCTTGGAATCGAAAGAATTTTACTACTACCTTCTGGAAAAGTGTTCTATTATGACCGCAAAATAGTAGAATTTTATGAAAAAGAAAATAAAAGTGAATAAAAAAGTAAAAAAGTTCCCTTAAGATAAATAGGTGAACAAAAATGAAAAAAATAATAGTAGTATTATTTTGTATAACAGTTTTCTATGCAATCAAAAATCCAGAAGAACAAATTTTAATTCCTGAAGATTCTATAAGATTTCGTGTCATAGCAAATAGTGATTCCAAAGAAGATCAAGACAAAAAAATGGAAATTAAAGAAGCAGTAGATAAAGAAATTAATAAATTAATGCTTCAAGCAAATAATATCGAAGAAGCAAGAATTTTAATTCAAAATAGTATGTCCGATATTGAAAAAGTAATAAACAATTATCAAGTAAACTATAAAATGAACTTTGGAAAAAACTATTTTCCAGAAAAAGAATATAAGGGTATTACTTATCAAGAAGGAAATTATGAATCTTTAGTTATTACATTAGGAAGTGGGCTTGGAAAAAATTGGTGGTGTGTTATGTTTCCTCCATTATGTCTTTTAGAAGCAGAAGAAAATCAATTAGATGATATAGAATACAAATCATTTGTAAAAACAATGGTGAATAAGTATTTGGAATGAATTAAAAAAGTCTCCATATAATTTTTTAGGAGGCTTTTACTATGTTAGAATTTGTAACGATTTTATCGATAGCGATAGCACTTAGTATGGACACATTTTCTTTATCATTAGGACTTGGAACTTGTAATTTATCTAAAAAGAAAAGTCTCGCATTATCTACTGTAGTAGGAATTATGCACTTTTTAATGCCTTTATTAGGGATAATAATTGGAAATAATATTGTTAACTTTTTTAAATTAAATAGTGATCTTTTATTAGGACTTATACTTTTATTTATTGCAGGTCAAATGTTATACGAAATCTTTTTAAAAGAGGAACACAAAATTAATTTAAATATAACAGGAATTTTCTTATTCGCATTTGGAGTAAGTATTGATGCTTTTTCAACAGGACTTGGTTTAACAGCTATTACATCAAATATTTTTATTGCAATGTTTGTATTTTCGATTACAAGCTTTATTTTTACTCTAATAGGACTTAATATTGGAAAATATGCAAATCAAGTGTTAGGAGTTTATTCCAGTGTTTTTGGTGCATTTATTTTAATTATCATAGGACTTGTCCATATTTTTCGTTAAAAAGAAAAAAAACTTTACAAAATAAGAGGTTTCTTTTATAGTTATAAAGAGCCAAAGGTGGTATGTTTATATGAAACAAATAATAATTGATGGAGGAAAAACATTAAATGGTGAAATATTGATCTCTGGTATGAAAAATGCCGCAGTAGCTTTGATACCAGCTTCGATTTTATGTGATGAAGAAGTAGAAATTACAAATGTACCTAATATATCAGATAAAAAAGCTTTAATTAATATCATTGAACTATTAAATGGAAAAGTCACGGAAAAAGATCATACTTTATATTTAAATACTAGTACAATCGAATCGAAAACCATTCCAGAAAATCTAGCCAGTAAATTAAGAGCAAGTTACTATTTTATGGGGGCACTTTTAGGAAGAAAAAGAAAAGTAGAAATCTATTTTCCAGGTGGTTGTAATATTGGTAATCGTAAAATTGATTTTCATTTAAAAGGATTTCAATTACTAGGAGCTACGATATCAATGGAAAATGACAAATACATTATAGAAGCAAATCAATTAAAAGGAACTTCTATTCATTTAGATTTTCCAAGTGTGGGAGCAACCATTAATTTAATGCTTGCAGCAGTAAAAGCAGAAGGAACAACATTAATACAAAATGCTGCCAAAGAACCTGAAATTTCGAATGTTGGAGAGTTATTAAATAAAATGGGAGCCAAAATAAGTGGTCTTGGAACAAATACGATTAAAATTGAAGGTGTAAACTATCTACATAAAGCTTCAATTAAAGTATTACCAGATCGAATTGAAGCAGGGACTTATTTAATTGTTGGAGCTTTAATAGGTGAACATTTAAAAATTAAAAATATTATAAAAGAACATTTAGAAGCACTATTGTCAAAATTACAAAGTGCAGGAGTTCCAATGGAAATATATGATGATTATATTTGTATTAGTAAAGCAAAGAATTTAAGCCCTATTAATATAAAAACATTAGTATATCCAGGATTTGTAACCGATTGGGGACAACCCATAACGGTATTACTTACCCAATGTAATGGAAAATCAATTTTAGAAGAAACAATTTATGAAAATCGAATGGCAGAAGTACCATTTTTAAATAAAATGGGAGCCAAAATTGAAGTAGAAGGACAAACTGCATGGATAAATGGTCCAACTCCTTTAATTGGAACTGATGTAGAAGCAACGGACTTGAGAGCTGGAGCCTCTTTGGTGATTGCTGGATTAATAGCAACAGGAAAAACAACTATTAAACACGTAGAATATATTTTAAGAGGATATGAGCGAATTGTTGAAAAATTAACGAATGTGGGTGCTAGCATTCAATTAATCGACATAGAATAATAGAGAGATAAATCTCTATTTTTCTTTTGGAGGAAATATGAAAAAAAGGATATTAATTATAATTATAATCGGTATCATAGCTACATTTTTTATTTATCAATTAAATAAACATGAAAAAATATATTTTTTATCTTTAGGAGATGGTCTTGCCACAGGCATGACTGCATATAATATTGAAGGATATAATTATAATGATTATATCCGGGATGATTTAGAAAAAAAAGAACAACTAGAAGAATTTATTCATGAATTTTCTAAGACAGACCAAACGGTAGAAAATTTAATTATTACGATTGAAAATAATTATGAATTAGAAGAACTTGATTTAACCATTCAACAAGCTTTAGCAAAGTCAAAATTAATTACTTTAGCAATAGGAAATGATGAATTAGCAAATTTTTCCCTAAAATCAAATTTAACCACAAAAGAAAAAGAAAACTACATCAACAATATGAAAAAATTATTGAAATTGATTCGAAATTTTAATGATAATAAAATATTTTTAATTGGAATTTATAAAGTATATAATTTAAAACAAGAAGATGTAGATTATTTCAATGAAAATTTAAAACAAATAGCAAAAGAATTGCAACTTGAATTTATTGATGTTTCAAGTTTATCGGAAAAAAAAGAATATTTTTCATCAAATAATAGTTACTATTTCAATTATAAAGGACATCAAGATATTGCTAATAAAATTATTAAAAAATTGGAATAATAACAATATAAATTGGCGTAAATTTGACAAATTTGCTAAGATATGCTAGAATGACTTCATGTGGTGCACTATTCTAGTCACACATACAATATGAAGATAGGGCTAAAAATCTATCAATTGCATGAAAGCACTTTATATAATTTGCTTCTTCTGCCCAAGTTGGGGTGATTATATAATTTAAGATTTTAGGAAAGTTATAATGGCATATAACCAACCTCCTATAATTCCGCAATTTAGTAAAAAGTGCATGTCGTGAGTGAATATGTGGGAGATAATGATTAAATATTATCAAAATCATATTTGCAAAAGCGAATAAGTATTGTCCCTGAGTGTTAGGGAAAACCTCTAGAGTGTCTAAATTATAAGGATTAAAGTACGGACTCAGTGGTAATCGAGTAATTAAGCTGGAGACACTTAGTTGCTTTCTTGAAAGAGAAATCGCCCAAGGGTAACCAAAGGTAGAAAGTAGAGAAATTCAACTCGACCTAAGCCGTAAAATTAATTTATAATTTACCACAACCAAACCATTGTAGCGAAAAGATTCTGATACTAGAATCTTTTTTCATAGAAAAGAAAAGGAGAAATATGAAAAATTGGCCTTTAAAAGTATTTATATTATCTTTTGTATTAGCAGCAATCTTTAGTGGACTATCTAATTTCTGTGCAGATATGAATGTTACGATTTTAATACTAATTTTATTATTGGTAATTTTAATTGGAATTCTTTTTGATATGATTGGAGTTGCTGTATTAACTAGCAAAGAAGTTACATTTCATGCGATGTCATCTAAAAAAATATCGGGAGCAAAGGAATCCATTTCTTTACTGCGAAACAGCAATGTGGTTTCTAGTATATGTAATGATGTTATAGGAGATATTTGCGGAATTGTTAGTGGTAGTCTAGGCGCAGCTTTAACAAGTTATATTGTAATAAAATTAAATGGTAATCTTTTGTGGATAACAATATTGATCACCTCGTTCATTTCAGCATTAACAGTAGGTGGGAAAGCTATTGGAAAAACAATTGCAATGAAGAAAAGTGATAACATTGTTTTTTTTGCTGGAAAAATAAGAAATATATTTCGTATGAAATAACATATAATTGAAACGTAAGAATAATTTAACTTGAATGTTAAAGAAAATATGATATAATACATTAGACATACAAATACTATGCCTAAAATTAGGTATGGCGAAAGGAGATTTGATTGATGAGAGCTAATATTCATCCAGACATGAAAGAAGTAGAAATCAAATGTGTTTGTGGTGCAACATTTAAAACAATGTCTACAAAAGAAAATATAGATGTAGAAATTTGTAGTGAATGTCATCCATTCTATACTGGAAAACAAGGAAGTTCAAAAAGAACAGGTAATATCGAAAAATTTAATCGTAAATATAATTTAAATCAAGAAAAAAAAGCTGCATAAATTGTAGCTTTTTTCTTGTTTAGAAGTGAAGGAATTTATATTAGTTATAAAAAGAGAAAGAGTTAGGAAAATTTTTAATTAATTCGAGTAATAGAAACAGAGGCAGAATATAAATCATTAGGAACTAATTCAATGCCAACAGAAGAAGAATTAATAAATCGAAAAGTCGAATTGGCTTCAGCATTGAATATAGCATTTCCTATAATAGAACCTGTATCATTAAAGAAAAGTCTATTATGTGTAGAAGAATGTGCAATTAATTCATCATTAGGCCAATAACGATGTAATTCCACTCCAAGAGGAGCACATGTTCTAGTTAATGTATTATTATTTCTAGCATTAATCCACCAATTAATCATAAATTGGCCATCGCAAGGAATTGTAAATTCTCCTGTATTTGGATTATAAATTATACCATTATTAATATTTACCATATTAAAGCGAATAACACCATTACTTGGTATTTGTAATTCAGATTCATCATGGAACATTGCAGAAGCATTGAAAGATGGACCTTCGGGACCAGTTGGACCAGTAGCGCCTTGAGGACCAGTTGGGCCAGTAGCACCTTGAGGACCCGTTGGTCCAATAACACTTAAACCTTGAGGACCAGTTGGACCAGTAGCGCCTTGAGGACCAGTTGGACCAGTAACACCTTGAGGACCAGTCGGACCAGTAGCACCTTGAGGACCAGTCGGACCAGTAACACCTTGAGGGCCAGTCGGACCAGTAACACCTTGAGGGCCAGTCGGACCAGTAGCTCCTCTAGGACCAGTCGGACCAGTCGGACCAGTTGGACCCGTAGGTCCACATTTTACCATACATTTTAATACTTTACATAAACAATCTTTATTATTATCATGTTCAAACATAAATTCATTTTCGTTCATTTTTTGAACTCCTTTCTAATATAAGCTATGACCTGAGAAAATAAGTAGTTCGTCAAAAAACCTAAAAAATAGAAAAAATTTGAAAAAAATTCAAAAAAACAGGAACAAAAATCTAAATTTCGAATATAAATATGCTTTTTTCCTAATGGAATTGCCTTCTTTTCAAGAGAATTACTTTTTGATATAATGTTCATGAGGAAAGCAAAATGAATTTAAAAAATAAAGAGAAAGAAATTAAATTAAAGAATATCTATCATCAATTAAAACAAATAAAAGATTTGAATAAATTTGCTTTAACGATAAAAGAATTAATTTATTGTAAAATAAAGTATCAAGCTTCTTTTCAAGATTATTTCTTTTTTGAAATGAGTGAATTAAATAATTTACAAAGAAAAAGTTTAGTTTTAAAAGGAATAAATCGTAATTATATATTAAAATATAATGTGCAAAAATATATTTCTCCTTTTATTGATATAGAATTATTTTATCAAAACTTTTCAAAATATATGAATCGTGAATGGCTTATTTTAAATGGAAAAAATAAAAAAGAATTTGCTATGTTTTGTCAAAAGCATCCTATTTTTATTGCTGAATCGAAAAAAAAGTCTAAAGAAGTTAGAAAAAATATAGTAATTGATTTTACCAAATTAAAAGATTTATATGAAGAATTATTAGAAAATCATCTTACAATTATTTCAGAACCAATAAAAATACATAAGACATTAGAAAAATTACATCCTGAAAGTTTAAATACTATAACAATTACAACGTTATTAGGAAGTATAGTAGCTTCTTATATTAATATAGGAAATAATCATTATACTACTGAAAATTTTCGATATGGAGGATTGATAGCCCCAATTGATATTGAAACTGGTATTGTAAATTTTTCTGCAATGAATATAAAAAAAGAGTTCTTTACAAATCACCCAATTACAAAAGAATCAATTTTAGGAATTAAAATTCCTTTGTGGCAATCATTAATAGAAATCGTTGATGAAATTTGTTTAGAAATACCACAAGTAGGATATGTAAGTTGGACTTTTGCAATAGCAGAAGATAAAATATATTTAATCAAAGCCAATGCTCATCCAGACCATTTATGGTACGCCCATCCAAAAATAAAAATAGGAAAACTATTTACATTTCACCATGCAGAAGAAAGGAAGTTTGAAGAATGAAAATATTTATAGGAGCCGATCACCGCGGCGTTGAATTAAAAGAACAATTAGCAATTTACTTAAAAGAAGAAGGATTTGACATTGAACTTTCGAAACTGATAAATAACGAAACAGATGATTACCCCGATTTTGCATTTGATATTGCTAGAAAAGTGATAAAAAATGAAAATTCTCTTGGCATTTTAATATGTGGTAATGGTATAGGAATTGGAATTGCTGCTAATAAAGTAAAAGGAATTCGCTGTGCTCGAGTAATAAATAGCGACGATGCATATAAAGCCAAAAATCATAATGGAGTAAATATGATTTCTTTTGGAGGTATATCTTTTGAAGAAGCGAAAAATATAGTTGATATATTTATTAGTACGAAAACTGCATTTGAAGAAAGACACCTAAAAAGAATTCAAAAAATAATAGACTATGAAAATGAGGAAGAACATGAATATTAAAATCTATTTTTATGTTTTTTTTGTTATGCTAAGTGCATATACTTTAACAGGAATAAATTTTGATTCCATTATAAAAAAAAATAAAATCATAGAAGCAAGACTTTTTGTTATTATATTAAGTATCATTATGGGATACTTATTAACAAATTTCGTCTTTGATTTCTTTTCTTTAACCAAAATTATTTAGGAGATAAATACTATGAAAAATAAGATTCTTTGTGGAGTTGTCGTAGTATTAAGTTTAATATTAGTAGGAGTAGTTAGTTTTAAAAAAGAAACTAACTTTTCTTATGATGAAAAAAAAGAACCAGAAGTGAAAGATGAAATAATTTCCCCCGAAAAAGAAATTCATCAAATTAAAGTATATAACCAGGAAAAAGATGAAATTACAACTATGAACATGGAAGATTATATTATTGGAGTTGTCGCCGCCGAAATGCCAGTATCCTTTGAAATTGAAGCATTAAAAGCGCAAGCGGTAGCTGCAAGAACTTTTGCTCTTTATAAAAAAGAACATAGTAATAAAGAATATGATGTTGTAAAAGGAGTCAGTGATCAAGCATTCAATACCATCGACGAAATGAAAAAGAAATGGGCAGATAAATTTGATGAAAACTTTGCTAAAATTCAAAAAGCAGTGATTGAGACAGAAAACGAGATTTTAACTTATCAAAATCAAGTAATCGAATCTTTTTATTTTTCAATGAGTAATGGATATACAGAAAAATGTGAATTAGTATTTCAACAAGCTCTTCCTTATATAGAAAGTGTAGAATCGGCTTGGGACAATAAATCTTTAAATAATTATGAAGTGATAACTACTTTTGAAAAAAAAGATTTTTGTAGCAAATTAGAAATAAATTGTGATGAAATTAAAATTAATAGTATGGAAAGAACTGATTCAAAACGAATTCGAAAGATTGTAATTAACGATAAAGAATTTACAGGAGTACAATTAAGAACTCTTTTAAAACTACGTTCTACAGATTTTGATATAGATATCGAAGATAAAATTTCAATTACAACAAGAGGTTCTGGTCATGGAGTCGGCATGAGTCAATATGGAGCAAATGGCATGGCCAAAGAAGGTTATCCCTATCAAGAAATATTAGAGCATTATTATCAAAATATCGAAATTTCGAAAATATAGCTGTATAAAATTGGAAATCATGTTCACACTAGAAGTAGGAAGGTGAAAACATGAAAAAAAGAAAATTAAAAGGATATGTATTACCAAGCATTTATGGACTAGTAGTCGTATTTGTATTTTTAACAGTTTATTTTTTGAACAATAGTCTAACTTATGAAGCTCCAAAACAAAAAGAAGAAGAAAAAACAGTGGTGCAAGAAATAAATAAAACCGAAAATGATATGGTTGTAGTTAATCCAGTTCCAGATAAACCAATGAAACCATATAACAAGGAAAATGTTGAAATTAGTAAATCATTTTATAAAAAAGAAGATGATGTAGCAAATCAACAAAAATCACTTATTTATTATGAAAATACTTACATGCAAAATACAGGTGTATTATATTCTAGTGATGAATCATTTGAAGTATTAGCAAGTGTAGATGGAACTGTAAAAGAAATCAAAGATGATGAAATTTTAGGGACTGTAATTATGATAGAATATAATACAAAAGTTACAACAACGTACTACAGTTTAAATAATGTAAAATTAAAAGCTGGAGATACTGTAAAAGTAGGAGACGTTATTGGAACTAGTGGAAAAAATAAGTTAGATAATGAAAAAGATAATTGTTTATTATTTGAAGTTTATATGAATGGTAATTTAATTGATCCTCTTGAATTTTTAGAAATGAGTTTAGAAGATTTAAAATAATTTCATGAATAATCTCTTATTATAATATAAATTTAATAGGGGATTATTTCAATATGGTAAAAAAAGAAGAAATTTTAAAAGAAGCAGATTTTATTATAAAAGAAAATGCTACGATAAGAAGAGCATCTCTTCTTTTTAGAAGAAGTAAAAGTTCAATATATCAAGATTTAAAAATAACACTAAAGAAACTTGATTTAGCAAAATGGAATCAAGTAGAAAAAATTTTTTTAAAACATCAAAAAGAAAAACACATTAAAGGTGGGGAAACAACAAAGAAAAAATATAAAAGCTTAAAACGAGTGTGATAGAAATGCAAAATGATAATTATTTGTATATTGTAGATAATTTAATCGTCTGGTATCAAAAAAAGACAAACCAATATTTTCAATACGTATTACCAAAAAAAGTTGTAGAGTTTGGCAAAATAATAAATCGACCAAAGTTTTTACGTGAATTTCAATTGTTTTTAAAAAAAAATTCAATTCTAAAAAAATTTCAAAAAAACAATTTATACCTAATAATACCTCCAAATTTTAATGAAATTGATAAAGAAATTTGGAAATTAATTTTTGATAGTATGTCTTTTCAAAAAATGAGATTTATCAAAGAAACGAGCTGTTATACTTTAAAAAAAAATGTATTGTGGATAAATCTAAATCAAGATTATGCTTTTCTAACTTACTTAACAAAATATCGTAAAGAAACCTGTTTATTGCAAAATAATTATTTAGGAAATAATTTATTAGAACAGTTGTATCAATTTTTAGAAAAAAATAAAAATATAAAAAAGTTATTTTTATTAGGAAATATGGAAGAAATTAAACAAATAAGTAAAAAAATTGAACAAAAAACAAATAAAATAGTTATGTATTTTGAAAGCCCAAAATACTACCTCTTAAGTAAAATAATTCGACACAATTAGAAATAAATTGTGTTTTTTAGTTGAAGGAAAAAGAAATGT
>CAOKKL010000034.1 GCA_948469065.1 uncultured Mycoplasmatota bacterium
CCTACTATCATAATTAGTAAAAATAGAATCCCAGTTAGAAGCCATACTTTCTTTTTCTTTCATTTACTCCACCACTTTCGTTTTATCTACAGTTTTAATATATCTATCTTATCTAATTATAGTTTACCATGTTTTTTATGAAATAAGTATTTTTTGCTTTTATTTTTAATATTTTTATAAGTCATATCAACAAAAAAAGACTTAATTATAAAAGTCTAATTTTATAAAAAGTTTGTAGCTATTTTATTATCGTAAATTACAAAATTCTTATAGATAATATTTTTTTATTTTGAATATTATAATTCAATTAATTCATATTCTCTAGAACCAAGACCAAGTTTTTCAGCAGTTTCTACCGTGAGAATTGCATGTTTTTCTTTCATTCGATTTACCAAGGAAGTTTTGCCTTCATCTTTTGAATTCATGATTGCATCAAAACAAGCTTGATCGATCGCTACTGGATCTAAGGAAGCATAAATTCCAATGTCTTTCATTTCGGGAGCATGTGGATTGGCATCACAATCACAATCTATTGATAAATTATTTGCAATATTGATATAAGCCATATTTTCACTTCCAAAATAGGCAACCACTGCTTGATCTGCTTCGGCCATACTTTCTAAAAATCCATCTTGATCGTTTGTGTGATTCCAAGATTCATCTGGGTCTTTTGTAATTCCTACAGAATGTATCCATGCTTTTCCATTTCTGGAAGCAACTCCAATACTCATGTTTTTTAAAGCGCCTCCAAAGCCACCCATTGCATGACCTTTAAAATGGGATAACATTAGCATAGAATCATAATTTTTTATATGACTTCCAACTATATTGATTCCTTTTAAATGCGTTCCACCAGTGATTGGAAGTTCAATTTCTCCTTCTTCATCTAAAATATCACAGAGAGCAATTTTAGTAAAACCATGTTCTTCTAATGCTTTTTTATGACTTTCTGTTTCAAATCTTTTTCCTCGATAAGCCGTATTGCATTCAACAATTGTTCCATTTAGTTTTTCTATTAAGTCTTTTATTAAATTGGGATTTAAAAAATGATGTCCTCCTGGTTCTCCTGATGAAATTTTAACAGCAACCTTTCCTTTTAAATCTCTTTTTAATGCTTCGTAAATTTTCACTAAACTTTCCGAAGTAATTTCTTTTGTAAAATATACTTTTGATTTCATATTGATTTCCTTTCTCTAATTTCTAATAAAATGTTTTTTATTCTTTTTTTATTTTACTATGAATGAAGTAGGAATCCATCTTGTAGCATGATCTCCTCCCCCATCAATTGGGTCGTTAATATAACAATATTTATTACGACAATGAGTTTTCATTTCCGCTTCTTTTAAATATTTTTGGGCAACATGTTCTGGAAAAACAATGACACTTGAAGTTCCTCCATCTAAATTTGCCGCATTGTATGCACCATAATTTGCCATGATTTCTGTTAAGTCTACCATATCTGCTCCTGGCATGGTAAGTTGTCTTCCATCAACAACTAAAAATAAGACAATTCCATCTTTTCTCTGACCAATGGCACTTCTTGGTGCGGACCCCCAACCACCATTTCCTTTCATAAAGGATTTTTTTCCATTTACAATTAAAAATGGTCCAAAACTCACTGCATCGCGAACACCTTTTTTTATTGCTTCTTGAGCAGTCATTTTTCCTAATATTAATTTATTGTCTTTCGTAAATCCAATCAGTCCTCCAGTAGATTTTCCACTCGTTTGATTGTATACTACTTTGCCATTTTGAATAACGATTCCTCCTGGAGTGCCTCCATTACTGCTAAACTCTGGATCATCAAATCCTCCTCCATTGATAGCTAAAATTGCTTGATTATCCGCCGCCATATCCGTAACATATTGGCCTTTCACGTTAAGATATTTGGTGGTTGCTACTTTTACTTTCGAAGGGTCATAAATAGCAACTAAATATCCTTTGTATCCTTTGCCTTCCACTCTAATAATTTTATAAGTTTCATTATCCGAGTCTTTTGTTAATATTTCTTTATCATATTCACTTTCATAAATAGTTGTATTTTCATTTTCTCCAATTTTAATCAAATTTAAATCCGTAGTTTCATCTATCTCAATCAGTTGATTTTGTTCTAATACTTTATCGATTTCTTCTTTGCTATAAAACCATTTTGCAAAATACTGATGATTCATTGTTGTCATAGCTGTCGGAATAAGCCAATTACGAAAATTAGGGATCGGCCCATATAATAAAATTAAAAAAGAAGTAGATCCAATCCATTCCAAAAAGATTAAAATAATTAAAATAATCTGCTTCATACTTTTTTTCTGTTTTTCTTTTTTTTCTTCTTTCTTTTTTAAATAAAGAATTGTTATGGTAATGAAAAAAACGAGAGTTAAAAATAATAATAGAAAAGATAAATAATGAATCGGTTTTATAATGAGTTCATTACTATGTAGTCCAATCATAAATAATGGGATTAATATTGGTAATATTATGATTGAAATGATCATCATTAAAAAATATTTTTTTCTTGTTTCCATACTCCATCTATTCCTTAATCTTCTTTTTCTTGATATTCTTTTAATTCTTTATACTCTGAATCATTTTTTGCCCATTCATTGTAATCTAATATTAATTTTTTATATTTTTCAATATCTTGTTTGTAAACCTCATTCGCAGTATTATAGCTAGTCTTATAACTTTCACAAATTGTTTTTACTTCCTCTTTTTTTAGATTTAGTTCACAATTTTCTTTCAAGCGATTGCCAATTTTGGTTATGTTTTTTAAACTACTATGATATTCTTCTATTATTTTTAAAATATTTTCATTTTCATCGGGTAAAGTATTATAAAAAATATGATTCATTTTTTTATCATAATTAACTTTTATTTCATTAAAATGAGTCGCTTCTTTGGCAAAAAGTTCATAATCGTTTTTCATGGTTGTTATTTTTTCTTGAGTTTGAAGATTTTTTTCTTTTTGTTTATCAATCAAATTATATCCAAAAAAACTTAATAAAATGACTACAAAAATCCCAATTATAATAAAAATCACATTTTTCCTTTTCATACTCTTTACCTTTCTTATTTAGTATATCATAATATTTTATTTTTGGAAAAGATTATGATGATTTTCTTCTTTTTTTCGAAAGGAAATTATTGAATAAGATGAAAATGAAAGAAAAGCCAAGGAGAATCATTAAATTTGTTAAAATCGGTGTTAAATTAGTCAAACTCCAATTTTCTAAAGAAGTGATTTTTTCATTATTATTGATAAAATAATAAGAAGGAAAAAAATGAGCTATTTTTTGTACACTTTCTGGTAATAATTCGGTTGGTACAAATGCACCGCATAAAAAACTTGATCCCAAAGCCAATACATTGACCACACCATTTATGGCATTTTTATTTGTAAGCACGTTACTAATGAAAAAAGAAATTGTAACAGCACAAAAAGTGAATACAAAGGAATTTATCATACAACCAACTCCTTGTTTTGTAAACATAATATCACCTATCAAAAAGAAACTAATGAAGCAGTAAAAGAACCATAATAGCATGGCAAAAAGAGAATTTGCTATTAATAAAATTCGATTGTAATTTTTTTCATTTATACTACTTATTATTGTTCTTTTTTTTATATTTTCTTTTTTAAAACTAGATAAAATAAGACAAATGACATAAACACATCCAGCTAAAATACTATAATTTGCAAAATTATAATAATTGGCTACGCGTTTTAATTCCTGCGTATTTAATTTACTTGTCATTTCAATTTTCATTTCTTTTTCGACAATTTCTTTTATTTTATCAAAATTTTCTTCGGTCGAAGAAATGGAAAAAAAGACTTTTGCTACATTAAAATATCTTGCTATCATCATTTTGGTTAATTCCGATTCATAAGTTCCTGTACATTTTATTTCAATTTCAGGATTTTTTTGATTTCTAAAATTTTCTCCAAAAGATTCTGGTATTATAATGATTGTATTTACACTGCGATAGAATAAAGCATCTGAAATTGCTTCTTTGGTCTCTTCTAATTCAACTACTTCAGAATTATTTTTTAAGTAAGTCACGAATTCTTTGGTGAAGGTATTTTCTGGGTCATGATTTATTATAAAAATACTTGGTTTTTCTTTTTCAAATTGCATTGTATTGTCATTGGTTTGGAGATTAAACCCTGCAAAGAAAATTAATATAATAGAATAGAGAATGACAATTCCTTTGTTTTTATTTAAAATTTTTAAAAAAGTTTTAAAGATTGTCATAGGTTTGCCTCCTTAAAAAAATAATGGATGTTCCAATTAGCAAAATAGTAATTAGTATTAAACTTACTACATTTTTATAAAAACGTTCTGTTGTATCATAATAATAAAGCGCATAGAATCCGTCAGTAATTAAGTTGGCAGGATTAATTTGGTTTAGAAAAGGGATGTTTTTATCTACCACATATTTCATAGTAATTCCCATCATGCCCGATAAGAAACAGCCAAACATGGTAACGGCAAGTAAAATTCCTGTTTTAGTGTTTTCACTTGCTTTTAAGGCACTTGCTAAAAAAATGCCAAGTGCTAATCCGGTAAGACAACCAATGATGGTTAGTAAAATGACAAGGAAAAAATGATTTCCATAATCGACCTGTAAAATAAAGATGGTATAGAAAAACAATAAAGAAATTCCGATTATTTGAATGATATAACTTGCTACCATACTACTTAAAATCATTGTTTTTTTTGTGGTAGGACTTATCGAACTTCTTTTCCCAACACTTCCCATATTTGCTAAATCTTTTTGAAGTGCTATCATACCTAGTAATCCTCCATAAAGACAGGTCATAGCGATTAAAGTATAATATTCAATCATCGTATAACTCATATTATTCGTGGAAATATCTTTTATACTGTTTGTAGTCTCTTGTCTTATTTTTTCTATGTTTTCAAAAAGTTTATTTCTATTTTGCTGAAATAACATTTGTTTTTCTTCTGGAGATTCTATGATGGTTTTTAATAACGTTTCTGTTTGTTTCATTTCTTCCATTGCAAATTTTAAAATCGTTTCATTGATTCCATTTTTTTTTACTATTAAAACTTCCTCAGAATCTAAATTTAAAATACCAGAAATTTTTTCTTGTTCTAACCATTCGGTTGCTTGTTTTAAATCGGTATATTGAATATTCAAAATTTGATTTTCATTTTCTTTAGATAATTCTTTTAAAAAAGTATTCCAGATTTCATTTTCTTTTAATGGATTATTGACAACTGCAATATCTATGATTTCAAATTGCTCTTTTTTTTCGATATCAGAAAAGGCAAACGAAAACATGGTTCCTAAAATAATAGGAAAAGCAAAAGTCCAAAAAATAAGAGATTTACTTTTAAAAATAATTTTAAAGGTATATTTTAAATTATGAAAAAACATATTAATCACGCAACTCTTTTCCAGTAAGTTCTAAGAAAACATCATTTAAGGTTGGTCGTTCGGAATAAATTTTTTGATAATTGATTTTATTTTTTTTAAAATATTCCATTAATTTTGGTAAATTGTTTTCTCCTTTTTTATAAGTAATAATTAATAATCCATTTTGATAATTTACATCAATTACATTTTGTAATTCTTTCATTTTATTTATTTCTTTTTCAAGTAACCCCAGAATTTCTACCGTTACTTTTTCCTCTATTTGCGTTAATTTTTTTAATTCGGATATTGTGCCGCTGGCAATGATTTTTCCATGATCTAAAATCATGACTCGATCACAAATGATTTCTACTTCTTCCATATAATGAGTTGTATAAATTATGGTTGCTCCATTTTTTCTTAAAGTTTCAATACCAGATAAAATATTATTTCTACTTTGAGGGTCAACTGCTACTGTAGGTTCGTCAAAAAAAATTAATTTTGGTTTGTGAGCAATTCCACAAGCAATATTTAGTCTTCTTAATAATCCTCCTGATAACTGTTTTGGATAAAATTTTTTATATTGCTCTAATCCTACTAATTGAATGGCATCCTCAATTAATTGTTTTCTTTGTTCTTTGTTTTTTATGTAAAGTCCACAAAAATAATCAATGTTTTCATAAACAGTTAGTTCTTCAAACACAGCGACTTCTTGAAATACAACCCCAATTTCTTTTTTGATTTCATAAGAGGAAGGCGTCATTTCTTGTCCAAATATTTGAATACTACCTTTTTGAAAATTTAATAAGGATAAAATACAATTTATCGTTGTTGATTTTCCACTGCCATTTGGACCAAGCAATCCTAAAATTTCTCCTTCATAAACATTGAAAGATAAATCATCTATCGCCTTTTTTTCTTTATATTCTTTGGTTAAATGTTCTATTTCAATTATTTTTTTCATAATTCCTCTTTCTATCGTTTTACCCTACTTTACTTGTATTTTTTTAAATAGTCTAAATTCTTTTATATTTATTTATTATAGGGAAAACTAAGAAAAATGTAAAGATTATCCGATTTATTAAGTATGAATAAATCCGATTTTAATTTATTTTATTTACATACGCTTTTAAAAATTTTATTTTTTGAATCTATTTAAAAAGTCAACTTTATTCGTTAAAGTCGACTTTAATACTTCCAATTCCACCTTCGATTGAAATATAATTTTCTCCATCCCCATAGGTTGATTCATTTGCTAATTTTTTTCCATCTACTTCTATACTTCCAATGCCTTTTTCTAATTTTAATTGATAATCATTTTTTTTAGGTAGTAGTAAATGAACTTCTCCTACTCCACAATCAATTTGGCTTTTTCCTAATATTTCAGCTTGTAGTTTTGCTTTTCCAACACCTGTTGCAAGATCTAAATTATGGAGAATCGATTTATCAATTCTTACTTCTCCAGCGCCACTATCAATTTTGGTTTCATAAAAAATGGAATTTTCTACGACAAAAGACCCAGCACCCACTTCTATTTTTGCATGATTTACGGTTATATTTTTTAATTCTATTTTTCCTGCTCCCGAAGATATATTTAAACGATTTAGCACCATTTCATTCGGAATGGTGATACGAATCGTACCACTTTCATGTGACCAAAAATAATTTCTTTTTTCTTGTATTTTTAAATTTCCATTGGTTTCTTTTACTTCAAAACTTTTCGATACATTACTTGCATCAATTTTAAATTTTTCTCCCGTATCAAAAATAATTTTGGAAGCCGAAATATCCATATCAATATTTTCTATTGTTGTATATTCTTCTTGAAAATTCATTTCTCCACTTCGATAAATATTTCCTCCACATAGGTGAAATACAAATAAAATCCCTTCGATAATATTTACAATTAGAAAAATTGCAAAGGCAATCGCACCTACTTTGATTAATTTTTGAGTACTACTCATTTAATATCTAAACCTCCAAATAAACAGACACAGCTAATATAAATTACTTTTTTATTATCTTCTTTGTTTTTAATTTTATTGGAAACTCCTCCAAAAATAGAGGTAGATTTTACTTTTACATTAACATCTTTTGGTACAATAATAGTAATGCCTCCAAAAATAGAATTTGCTTCAATTAATGTTTCTTCTTCTAAATCTGCATCTCTTAAATCAAGAGTAACACCACCAAAAACAGCATCTAAATTGGCTCCTTTGAAATGTTCCTTTTCTTTGTTTACTTTTTGTTCTGAAAACGTAGCAATAATATTTTCTAAACCATTTTTCGTTTCTTTTTTAAATTTATCACTGATATTTTTTTCAAATTTACTTTTAAAAATAAAAGATAATCCAATGAAAATCAAAATGGTCGGAAAAATTAATTTGGCAATCCATTCTATTGGAAAAATATTTCTTGTTCCACATAATAAAGCAATCCCAATCAATAAACCAATTACATTTCCAGTTTTACTGTTTTCATTATCAAAAAGCCCTATCAAACAGGGAACGATAATAAACAATGTCCACCATCCATTAAAAAATAAATTGATGTTTGTAATCTCTAAACTATTTAGTCCAATTATAATCCCAATTCCAATTAAGACAAATCCCCACAATATTTTACTCAAACTTCTCATTTTTTCATTCCTCTTTCTAACAAGATTATATCATAGATTTTTACTTTCATTCATTTTTTAACTTTATTTTTTTAAATTGTGAAAATTTCCTTCTGGAAAAAGAATGAATATTTTGGTGTATTCTTTTTCTTTGGATTCGATCCATATATTAAGCCCCAGTTGATCACATAATTTTTTGGCTAAATATAGCCCCATTCCTGTGGCATGTTCTTTTTTTCGATTACTACCTGTAAAACCTTTTTCAAACACACGTGGAAGATCGGAATTTTTAATACCACAACCATTATCATAAATGGTTAATATTGTTTTGTTTTTTTCTTTCGTACTTGAAATTTCTAATTTTTTATTTTTTTTATCAAAATATTTTACAGAATTTTGCAGAATTTGAGCAAGAATAAAAGTTAACCATTTTTCATCCGTAAAGACTATTACTTCCAGATTGTTTACAGAAATGCTGATTTCATTTTTAAAAAAATAATCTTTGTAATTTAATATAATTGGATGAATCACTTCTGATAAAATTAATTTTTTTACAAAATAATCTTTTTCTGTATTTTCACTTATTGCATAATAAAGCATTTGTTCAATTAAATCATCCATTTTTTTTACAATTTCTTTTAATTCATAATTTTTTTCGTTATCATAAATCAAAGATAATGCCGAAATTGGTAATTTAATTTCATGAGCAAAACTTTCTATATATTCTTGATATTCGATGGCTTCGTTTTCTAATTTCGTTATTTTGTCATTCATAGCTTTGCAGGCAATTTTTAGTGTTTCATAATATGCTTTATTTTTTAAACAGTGAGGCTTTGGTAATACTTCCGCTATTAAATATTTTTCTTCTAATTCATTTATTGTTTGAATTATTTTTTGATATTCTTTTTTCATTTTCCAATAATCAAAGCTAAAATAAAAGACAAAGATAATCAAAAAGAAAGCAAAAAAAGAAATTTGAATATTTGTTGGAATTTGCATAGCATGAAAGGCAATTTTCAATAAAAAAAGAAAGACCATTTGGTAAAGAATAAAAAATATTTTTTCTTCTAAATAGTAAAATAATTTCATAATGTGTAACCTTGTTTCCGCACGGTTTTTAATAAATCTTTAATCCCAATTTCATTGGCTTTTTTTCGCAATCGATTTATATTTACCATTAAAATTCCTTCATCGAGATAAAATTTGTCATTCCAAAGATATTCTAATAATTCTTCTTTGGTTATAATTCTTTTTTCTTGAATAAAAAAATAGTAAAGAATTCGAAATTCATTTCTCGTTAATTCTACTTTTTTTTCTTGAAAGCAAAGATAGGATAAATGTAAATCTAATGTAATTTCATTTTTGGTAATGAAACGAAAATTTTTGGGATTATTTTGTTTCAAAGCTCGATGAATTTTTTCTAATAAAATTCGTTTGTTATAAGGTTTTGATAAAAAATCAATACCACCAGATTGAATACTTAATAATTCATCTTCCTCGGTATTTCTACTCGTTACAAAAATAATTGGTACTTGTTTCTTTTTTAATAATTCTTTACTAATTTCAAAACCATTTTGAAAAGGAA
Organism: uncultured Mycoplasmatota bacterium; assembly: GCA_948469065.1. Lineage (GTDB taxonomy): Bacteria > Bacillota_I > Bacilli_A > RF39 > UBA660 > MGBC162267. The sequence continues at coordinate 9,579 of CAOKKL010000034.1, forward strand.
GATTGATATCTAATAAAATTAAATCCATTTCTAAATTTAAAATGTGATTGATTATATTTTCAAACTCATTGATGATCATCGTATGATATCCATTTTCTTGTAATAGTTTGGATAATTCTTCTGCTATTTTTTTCTCATCTTCTATAATTGCTATTTTCATTTTTATCTCCTGATTTTATTATATGGCATCATTTTTATTTTATAAAGAAAATTATTCATCAATGTTTTTCTTATATCCAAAATAAGTAGCTAAAAAATAAATAAAGTAAATGATAATAAATAAGAAAAGGTTGATGATAAAATATGTAAAATAAGTGGTATTGGTTTCTAAGCTAATTTGAAAAATTCGATTCATCGAAAAAATAGTAAAAAAGCTTATGATAATAGGATATATGACTGGAAATAAGAAAAATAATAATAGTTGCTTTAAAATAGTTTTTCGAATATTTTCTTTTCTGACACCTAATTTTTTTAAAACGGTATAGCGATACTTATATTTCGTCGCGTCACTAAGAGACTGAATAGCTAATATGGTTCCTGCAACAGAAATAAAAATAAATGCCATGTAAAAGCATACGAAAGAACAGATAGTTAACATTCCTTTGTTCGTGGCGATTTTTTGACCACGAACAACCAAATTTGATAAATAATAACATATATCATATCCTTTATCTGTCTTTTTACAAATGTCTGGAGCTAATTGAAACGATAATTCGCTGGCTAAATTTTCATTTGTTTTTTCTTTGGTATTTATTATTAAATGATTTAAGTTGCTTGGTAAATCTTTTACTGCCTCATCTGGAACTACAATAATGTAAGAAAGACCAAAAGAAAGATTTGAATAGTATCCATCACTTTTAATTTCCTTTTTTTGCAAGGTAATTTGATTTGCTAAAGTAATTTGATTCACATCCATTTGATTTAATTCTTTTCTAATCTCTTTCGAACAAAGAATGGAAAATTCAAATTCATTTAAATACATCGGTTCTTTTTGTTGTAAAAGTAATAATTGATTTAAATCACTTAATTTTATAATATTATCAATTTCTTTCCAACCAAAATGCTCTTCTTTTTGTATTTTATTTCTTATATTATTATTAGTATCTTGATAATCTTGATAATGGAATTGTTCGGTAATGGAATAATTTTCTTTTATTATTTGGAATTCTTCTGCAAAATCCATTCCTTTTTTGGAAATAATAATTTCATAGGGTGCATTTCTTTTGATTTGATATTCAAACATTCCTTTCATTAAACTAGATAGATTTAATGCAATTAAGGTTAAGGTAATTAAGAACGTTAAAGTTCCCATAGTAAAACTCATAGTTTTTATTTTCGAAGAAAATGTTCTAGTAATAAATAAGTAATCTTTTTTGTATTTGCGATTTTTACTTTTTAAAACAAATTTTACCAAAAAATCAGCTAAGGTTAAAGTAATACCATAAATACTTAAAATCATGAAAAAGAAAGAAATTAAAATGATTGTCATAGATGGTTCTACTCCAATGCTTTTAAATTGATTATCAAATAAGAGGAAAGCTAAAATTCCTAAAGAAAGTGATAGAAAAAAACCATAATGACGAATTTTTGTTGGAATTTTTGCTGTTTCATTCTTTTTTTCAAGATAAAGTAAATCATAAATTTTCAATTTTTTCATTCGTTTTCGAAGGAAAAATAGAACAAAGAAATAGATAAGTAAAAAAGATAGAAAGGATAGGAAAAAGGCTTCCATGGATAGATTGATTTTGATTAATGCTGGTAATTCAAAAATATTCATCATAATAAATGATAAAAGCATACTAAAAAAATAGCCAATTGGAAATGATAAAAGAAAAGAAAAAACCCCTAATAATAAATTTTCTAAAGTAAATAGTTTTGTAATTTGATTTTTTTTAATTCCTAAAATTAGATACGTTCCAAACTCTTTACTTCTTTTTTGAAACATAAATTTACTGGTATAGTTGATTAAAAAACAAATAATCAGCACTACGATAAAATTAACTACTATCATGACCATTTTAAAATTTTCCATTATATTGGAAAGTGCTAATACTTCTTTGGCATTACTAACTAAATTTAATGCGAATAAAAAAGAAAAAGCAAGAGTAACGGTAATTAAATAAATCACATAGTCTTTCATACTACGTTTGACATTTCGTATCGCTAATTTATTTAACAAGATCAACATCTCCTCCTAATAGATTTAAAACATCTAATATTTCTTCAAAAAATTCTTTTCTTGTTTTTTCTCCTTTTCTAATTTCATTAAATATTTTTCCATCTTTTAAAAATAAGATTCTTGATACAAAACTTGCACTAAAAGCATCATGAGTTACCATTAAAATGGTTGCTTTTAAGCCTTGATTCATTTTTATCATCGTTTCCAAAAGCATTCTAGAAGATTTCGAATCTAAGGCTCCAGTTGGTTCATCTGCTAATATTAATTTGGGTGATTGAATCAAAGCTCTTGCACAAGCACATCTTTGTTTTTGGCCTCCAGATACTTCATAAGGAAATTTTTTTAAAATTCCTTCAATTCCTAATTGAATCGCAATTTCTTGGATTCTTTTTTCTATTTCATTCGGATTTTGATGATTAATAATGGATGAAAGAGCAATGTTTTCTTCTATTGTTAAGGTATCTAATAAATTAAAATCTTGAAAAATAAATCCAAGCTCGGTTCTTCGAAAATCGGATAATTCGTTTTCATTCATTTTAGTAATATCAAAATCATTAATAAAAACGGTTCCGCTTGTTACGGTACCAATGGTTGAAATACAATTTAATAAAGTTGTTTTTCCTGAGCCACTAGAACCCATAATAGCCACAAATTCTCCTTTTTCTATGGAAAAATTGATGCCATTAAGAGCTTTTGTAATTACACTTGATTCTCCATAATATTTTTTTACATGTTCTATTTTTAAAATGTTTTCCATTTCAATTTCTTCCTTTCTTTATCATTATAACAAAGAAAAACTGTAAAAATTATTACAGTTTTGTAAAGTTTCTTTTCCTTTTTCTTATTCGTAAGAAAATGAAAAGAAATAAGAAAATGATTCCGAGAGAGATGAATATTAATTTTTGTTCATACATATATTTTCCAATATCAAAATGCAGTGCAGATTCTAATATGATATCTGTAATGTATACTTCTTCTTTTTGATAAAGTATTTTTAAATTTCCTAATTTTGTGCCTACTTTCGTATTATATTTTATGTTTTGAATTCCGTCATATTGAATTTCTAAGTCTTGTTTTTGATATTCTTTTGGAACATATTTTTCTATTGTTTCCTTGGCTTTCCACTGGATTTGTTCTTCTTTGGCATATTGTGTTTTTAAACTCAATATTATGTCTTCTTTTTCGATTATCGTTTTGTTTTCAAAATGATTCATAAAATATTCGTAAATGGTTTTTGTATCATAAAAACTATAGGGTGCTGTTTTATCATTTTTGGCCCTTGCCGTAATGAGCATATAATTTGTTCCATTATATTTTGCGATACTGGCAAGACAAAGACCAGCATTTTCTGTCGTTCCCGTTTTGCCCCCATTTAAATAATCCATGTCTAGTTTATATTTTTCCATATTTTTTAAAATAGTACTTTTAACCGAAAGTTTATGGTCACTCATTGTATAATGAGAAGTTGTTAAAATAGTTTTTAAAGTTTCATTTTGAAGAGCATATTGGAACATAATTCCTACTTCTTTTAAAGTAGAATAATGATTTTGTTCATCCAATCCTGTTTCATTTGCAAAATGTGTATTTTTCAAATTTAACTCTTTCGCTTTTTCATTCATTAAATTAACAAATTTTTCTTTGCTTCCTGCAACAACTCTTGTTAGGGCTTGTGCGGCATCTGCTCCCGAAGGAAGTAAAAGTCCATATAATAAATCTTTATAAGTTACAGTTTCTCCAATAAAAAAGCCAGCCGTAGAAGCATTTGCTTCTTCTAATCCTTTTAAATCTTCACTGGTGATATTAACAAAATTGTCTAAATCATCTATTTTTTCTACTGCAACGATGGCCGTCATAATTTTGGTTAAGGAAGCAATCGCTATTTGTTCGTCTGCTTCTTTTTCATAAAGAATTTTTTGTTCATCTAAATTATATAAGATTGCATTTTTAGAATACAAATCAAATTCCAATGCAAAAATAGAAGGAACAAAGAAAAAGAAAGCAATTATTCCAAATATCCAAAATCTTTTTTTCAAAAATCATCACCTACTACTCATTTTATTAAACGATCAGAAAACTTTTGCCAAATTATTTTTCTTCATAAAAAGAAAGTTCGTAATATTGTTCTTCTGTTTCAATTTGAATCGAACGAATTCTTTCTAGATTCATTTTGATTGTTATGAATTCTGTTTCATTTTCATATTTCATTATTTTTGTATTTTCTTTTTGTTCTTCAGACATGGATAAAATATTAAAATAAGATTTTAATTGAGATAAGTTAAGATAATTTTCATTGATTCCTTCATATAAATTTTCAATGATTTCTTCTTCTGTTCCAACAATTTGATAAATAACGCTACCAATTTGTTTGTATTTTATAATTCCTAATTTCGATTCTCGATATCCTGTATTTACTTCATTTTCTACTTTTCCATTATAAGTTAAAATATCGTTTGTTATTTTATTTGTAACAATATATTCATAAGAATAATTACTTTCTTCTAAGTTTTTCCACATGATTTTAAAATCAATAAATTCTTTTGTTATCTTTTTGTTTTGGACAGACTGAGTGGAAGGTTTTGAAAAAGTGAAAGTAATAATAGCCATACCAAAAAATAAAACCCACAAACTTAGTTTAATCATAGATTTTCCTTTTTTGTGATTCCATGTTTTTTTGAAATACTTCACTAAATTTTTCATTTTTTTCACTTCACTTTTTGATTCATGATTTGTTCTTTTTGAATACCATTTAAATAATCTTTGGTAAGCATTATTTTTTTCCCAAATGGCTTTATTTTTGTTACAAAGAGTATTCCATCTTGACAAGTAATTCCAATGGCATCTTTTGTAATTTCTTTTATAATTCCTATTTCATTGATTTTTCCTTCTTTAAAATTTGCTTCCAATACTTTTATTTCTGTTTCCAAAAGTATGAAGTTAGCCGTAGGCCAAGGATTTAAACCACGAATTTGATTTAGCAATTCTTTCCCAGTTTTTGAAAAATCTAAATGTTCTTCTTCTCTTTTGATATTATAAGCATACGTGGCTTCTTCCTCATTTTGCTTTTCACGATGATTTGTTTTTCTAATAATACTTGGTAATACTTCTTTTAATAAAGTAGCTCCTATTTCAGAAAGTTTGTCATGAAGTGTTCCTACATTATCATTGTCTTCAATTTTACAAACTTTTTTCTCGATGATATCTCCTGTGTCCATTCCTTCATTCATATACATAATTGTAATACCCGTTTCTTTTTCTCCATTTATGAGTGCTTTATGAATGGGAGCCCCTCCGCGATATTTAGGAAGAAGGGACGCGTGAACATTAATGCAACCAAATTTTGGACAATCTAAAATTGATTTTGGAACAATTTGACCATAAGCACAAGTAATAATAATGTCTGGTTTTAATTCCATGATTTCTTCAAAATCTTCTCTTATTTTATTCGGTTGAAAAACAGAAATACCATGTTCTAATGCAAATGATTTAATAGAAGATGGTGTTAATATTTGTTTTCTTCCCACTTTTTTATCTGGTTGCGTTACGACTAAAATCACTTGATAATTTTCATGTAACATTTTTAATACAGGAACCGCAAATTCAGGAGTTCCCATAAATATGATTCGTGTATTTTCCACATTCTTCCTTCTTTCTACTTATTCTGTTGTCTATTTTATCATTGAATCTTGGAATTGACAAATAGATTTCCTTCATAAAAAAAATTCATTTCTGAAGAAAAATGAATTTTTATATTGCTAACACAATTCGATATGCACTGCCTTTTAGTGGAGAGGTTTCATTATAATCTGTACTAAATAATCCAGATTCAGAACCGGTTATAGCGGTTCCTCCACGTATAAATACTGGTTGAAGAGTACTTACAAAAGTCATTCCATTTTGATACCAAGAATTAATTCGTCTTGTATAAGGACCATAAGTAGCACTCCCAAATGGGCCCATTTCCCCAGTGGCATCTCCCAAAATCCTTCGATTATAATTGATAAAATTATCTCCATATATGTAACTATCATAATATTTACTTTCTGGAATTGAAATGCCAGAAGTAGTTTCATTCATTCCACAATATGGACCTTCAAAACCATTTGGATATGTTGAATCTCTTCCAGCACACGGTAATCCGTTCGTATGAAGCATAATTCCCATTACAAATTCATATCTACCGCCACTCATGTCATATACTCCACTAATATTTCCTGTAGTACTAGATAAATATCCTACTTCACTGTTATATCTCTTTGTATAGGTTCCATCTACATTTAAAGAAGTCCCCTCAAAACGATTACAATCTCGATTATCGGCTGAATATCCACAAGTAGGTTCTGTTATGGCACTATATCCAGTAATATAATTACTGTTATTATTAATTCTTACACTACTTCTACTTCCATACACACTATGTTGTAAGTACGAAACTGCTCCCCACTCAGTGTTCTTCATCATGTGACTATCATACTCTCTTTTATAATTGTAACTATTTAAATGGGCATTGGAAGTTTGTAAGCTATGCCAGGAATAGACATTTGGTTTAATTTCTATTTTACTTATATCATAGATATTTTGTTCAGCTTCCTTTGTACTGGTAGCTCCTTTGTAGCCAGTTTCAAACTTTCCTACCCATAATCCTTTGGTTCCAAAGGCTTGGAACGCTGGATGAGTCATGTAATCTCCTACACTACAGTTTCCACTTTTTCCACTTACTCCTGGAGTTTTACATTCTCCACTTTTTTCATCTACAGTGTCATAATCTCCAAAAATAACTTCTATCGTTTGTTCTTTCTTTTGAACTGCTGTTAAACTTGTATAGTTTCCCAAATCCCATAATTTGTAGCGATACTTTGGTATCCATACAAAATAGGACTCAATATTACTTTCTGGGATGGTTTCTCCATTTTGATATTCTA
>CAOKKL010000035.1 GCA_948469065.1 uncultured Mycoplasmatota bacterium
TCATGATACACCTCTTTGTTATTATGAAGAAAAATAGATAAAATATTTACTATTTCACTTATAACACTAAGTATATCATATTTTTTATAAATTTTCTAGTTATTCTCTTCTATATATAAAAAATAAAAGACATTAAAAAAAACATAATTTCTTATGCTTTTATCATTAGTATTCTTTTTCGACGCCCCATGCGTCAGATGCAGGGCCAGCACATTCTTCCGACATAGGATTCGAAATACATTTTCTACAAATTTCAAAATCACTTTTTAAATTTCCAAAACTTCCAACAAGTCCCATCAATAAACCCACAATTGTAGGAATAAAGAAAATACAAATTGCCGATACAGCACGGAACATCAAAGACTTTGTAGCTTTTTTAATCTCATCATCTTTTGAAGCAATTACTGCTTTTCCTAAATCAATCATACCAAAAATAATTAATAAAATTGGAATTATAATTTTAAAAACCATTAAAACATAACCAACGGTCTGCCAAACATTTGCAGAACCGTAACAAAAACCAGCTTCTGAACCAACGATAACTTCTTCCATTAAATACACTCCTTTTCTTTAATCATAAAAGTATTGTAAAATTTTAGACGGCATTAGTCAAGCAAATTTGACAATTTATAGTAAACTTATTTAAAAATATTAAACAATTTGTTTCCTTTTTCTGACTCACTACTCTCTAATCGAACAAAGCCCATTTTGATAAGAAGTTCATCTAATATTGCATGATGATCTAATTTATCATCCAAATAAGGTATATTAAAATAAACTTTACTACGAGATTCATATTCAAAATCTCGAACGTCCATTTCACTTAACACACTACGATTTAATAAAAGCTTTTTATCTTTCATTTTTTCAAAAGCTTTTCTATCTTTTCGAATTAATTTATTCAATTTAATTAATCCTGGTTCAATGAGATAAATTACCTCATTACAAGAACTTACAGGACCTTTGTCATTTAAATCTACTAAAATTACTTCATGATTTGCATGACTAGCAATAAATGCAGGTAAATCAGTACTTGTTGTATGATATAATGTTTTATCATTTAAATAAATAAAGTCATTATGATCTACTTCTGCTGCTATGACATCATATTTCGTTGCTAATTGTTTCTTTAATAAATATGTTAAAGTAGTACTACCCGCATGTTCTGTCATATTTTTAATTCCAATAACACGTAAGGCTACTCCTCCAACACTAGAATAATCCGAATCCTCAGAAGAACTAGAAACATTAGAATTCGTGGCTGGTAAAGGTTCAAACATAGCTGCACCATTTAGTTGATGATATTGAGCAACATCTTTATAAGAATTTGGATTATCAATTAAAAATTTAACTGCATCAACATTTCTAGTAAAATTATAAATTCCCATGGATACTAATTGAGATAAATATCTTGGACTATTCACAATTTCAGAATCGTCCAATAAAAGAATAATTTTACTCATATCCATATTGACAGATAACTCCTGAATTACAGCAATATTTTGATAATCCTGAATGGCAGTAACATCCAAAATCATTTTATTAAAATAAAAATTTGTAAATTTTGATACAATTTCTTCTACTGGAAAAACTCCATTCAATTTTTTTAATATATCAATATCTAAAGTATCCAATAACGACTCATATTTATTTGAAACAATTACATTCATTTTTCTCTCTCCTAACTCAAAATTTCTGGTATATCATCATTCGGAAAATTAATATCAATTGTGGTACCATTTACTCGAAAAGTAAATAGGTTCCCTACAAATGGTAAATTGAATTGAAAGAAAGTAATAATTTCATAATTAGCACGATCATTATGCGTATCACTACTGGTATCATTTCGTTTCACACAGTAATAATACTTTTGATTTCTTCCAGCTGGATCGATATTCGTACTATTTAAATTATTAACCCCATAATATCCTTCTTCACAAGACCCCATTGTTTGATAATTATAATATCTTAAATAATTATTAATGATTTCAATGCTTCCTTCTCGATTGGAAGAAACACCTTCATATTTTTCAATAATTGTTACGACTTCATTCTTTATTTTATACGCTTTTGTATAATTTACACTTAAAGCTAAAAATGCGACAAAAATTAACATAAAAACAATAACAAGTTGTAATATCCATGTTGCTCCAATTGATTCTCTCACGGTATCACCTACTTACACTAAGTAATTTCGTATCGCCATTTAAACGAAAATTAAATATATCATGGAAGACAGGTAAATCAAGCTGATAAAAAACAACTACTCGGTAATAAGCCATAGAAGGAAGTTCATTTACCGCCTGTGGCTGATAATGGTTAGTTTCCACTTTAGCAATACAAAAAGCAGGATTATTAGAATCTAAATGTCCATCACGATTAAATCCTACATAAGAAAATACATCTCCAGACAAAGGATCACGAAACACATTTGGACATTTTCCTGTTGTTCTATAAGAGCGATCACTAAGAGCTTGTACAATTTCTACCAATGCAGGATCTTCACTATCAATATCATCCAAATCTATTCCGTTATATCGTTCAATCGCATTCAGCATAGCACTTTTCACTCCAAACGCTTTGGATTGATTAATCGTAAGACACATAAATCCGGTAAAAAGAAGAATGAAAAAAACTACAATTTGAAAGATCCATGTTCCACCTATGGCTTCTCTCATGCTCTATCACACTCCTTTTATCCTTTCCAAACACATGTAAATGTATTTGTTCTATTCCCATTTTCATCTTGATAATAGCAATTGACCGTTCCATCTTGATTGGGTCTATTTTCACAAATGGCATCACTACACTTTGTATTACTAGCCATATTGTTTCTTATCAGCGGCCAAATGATAAAATAGAAAAAAGCCGTGAGAATTGCTACAACAATTACAACAAAAACAGTCATATTTAATTCCCCTGTGGCTTCTTTCATATTAAATCCTCCAATTTATTCTTTTAATCTTGATTATTATTTGGACATGTTACTTCTTGAACTGCACCTGTTTCATCGGTATAATCGCATGTACATGTTTTACCATTACATTGACAATTAAATGCATTCGAACATTTTGTACTGTTTATTATATTTGTTTTGATACTTGGCCAAATAAAAGCATAAAAGAATGCTGCTACTGCCGCAATAGCTACAACAGTTACTACCGTCATATTTAATTCTCCAGTTGCCTCTTTCATATAATTAATTCCTCCTTACTCTAATTATTATTATAACTTTATTATCGTAAAATATCAATTTATTTTACATATTCATTAACATCAAGACTGCCAAGATTAACAAAACCATAACACCCAAACCAGTTGCAATTAACATATGCATGGTTTTACCTTCCATTTTTTCCAAACGTTCTTTATATTTTGTTTCTCTCGCTTTCTGTTGTAAATTAGAAATCGTTTTCGAAAAAGCAAGTAATTGTTCTTGTTTATGTTCTTGACGTCCTAAACTCAATCGATATAACAAACGCATCATCCGCATAGAATCTCTAACGGGATACATTTTTGCAAAATTCATATATGGATCAATTCGATCATTACCAGCGTTAATTTCATTAATTAATTCTTGTAACCCTTCTTTAAATATAGGAGGGGCATCTTCAATGGATTTACCAAGCGCTACAGGAACCGTATAATGCTGAATTAAAATTTCCAAACTTTTTAAATAATGTGGAAGCATAGAGTCAATTTCATGTAAATGTAATTTATAATATTTTTTTAAATTAGAATAATCCATTTTAAACACCAAATATCCACCAATTAAAGAGAAAATAAGTGTAATGTAGGTTAAATTTCCAATAAAGAAGCAAACCAAAACCAAAATAGTAATGAGTCCATTTCGAATTCTTTTGTTAAATAAGAAATCTGGATTGACACTATCTCCATACTTTGCCTTTACATAAAAATCATAATCGCTTTCTTTCATTTTACGAAAATATACTTCATTATCTAATACAAATCGATTAGCACTAATTCTTCCCGTATAATTAAATAGAAAAAAGATAATTAAACCTAGTGCAAATATTTCTAAATACATAATTATTCAACCCCCACATCTTCATGATAAAATTTTTCTCCAGTTACTAAAAAGTAACAATTAATAATGATAATTAAATGAAGGACTAATTGAACATACCACATATCTAATAATTCAATATAACTATCTGTACCAAGTAAAAATTGCATTGCCATAACGAGTAAAAAAAGCGCAAGACCAAACGTTACAAAACGTTTATGAAAATCAGCACGATCCATTTGATCACGGTACACACCTTCTACCAAAGCATCGATATCCATGGACATATTTTCCAAAGCTTCCCCGGAATCTTTTGCTCCTTCTTTCGTAATTTGTAAAAACAATTGATTCATATTTTTTACCATATAATAAGGATATTTCTCATTAAAATAGATAACGGATTCATCAATGGTTCCATTTTGATAAGACATATCGATCATGGTTCTCACATCCGTTAAAATAGGATCTTCTAAAATACCAGAATCTCTTACACCCTCTAAAGACTTTACAAAACTTTGGGTTGTGTTAAATTCCATGATAACATTGGTCGTATAAATTTGAATTTGTTCAAAAATAAATTCACTATATGCTTTTTTACAGCGTAAGTATGCTAAATAAGGAATAAAGGCAACCGCAATCGCTGCATACATGATTGCAATGATAATATTATAAAAATATAAATAAGAAATTCCTCCAGCTACTCCTGCAAAAATCAGAATTTGCGTTAAATACTGCTTAGCTGTATATTCTTGACCTAGTTCTTTCGTTTTTGCACGAACTTCCTTAAAACTATAAGGAGCGTATTTATTATAAGCTCCTGACACTTGAGTTAAAAAGAAACGATAGACATTCTCACCATTATTCATTCGGTAAGATATAACAAAGACAGCAATAATAATTAGAAGAATTAGTTCCATAAGCTAGTACCTCGTTTCTACAATGTTTCCATTGCATTATTTTGATTAGAATTATTTCCACGATTCAAGTGAAAAATATCTTCATCAAGTTCAACACCTTGAATTCCTAAATAACCTCTTAAATGTTTGGTAGGATTATTCATCACCAATTCCCCTGTTAAATTCTTTTTATAAATAATATTGACTTGTGGTTTATTTTCTTCATCAACGTAAAATTCACAAATTTCCATGATTTCACGTTGAAATCTTCCCAATTCTTTACTCATATAACCTTTGACATAAATACCAATTTGAACATAACGATGGATCGTTGTTAAAAATTGGTCTACATCCAAATTTGATTCCAATAAACTAAACATACGCAATGGAATTAAACTTGCTTTATCAGAATGGATAGTCGAAATAATATGATGTCCAGAGGAAATAGAGTTTCGAACTGCCGTAACAGCTTCTGCACTACGAACTTCGGACAATAAAATCCAAATAGGATTTTGACGCATACATGTTACTAAAACATCACTATAACTTGCAATATTATTTGTTTTCATTGCAACAATATCACGATGAGGAAAAATTTTGTCCAAATGGAGTTCCAAAGTATCTTCAATTGTGATAATTTTTTCATTATCAAAAGTATTACTAGCTAGATACTTTACAAGTTCTGTTTTACCAGAACCCGTTTCTCCACTTACAATAATATTAGCATGACCATGAACGCATTGTATTAAAAAATCATGTAAATCTGAAGTAATATATTGTTCATTAATTAATTTTTCTTTATTTAAGCGAATTTTTGCAGGAGTTTTACGAATTACACAAGCAATACCATTGGTTGCAATGGAATCATGAATAAAATTCAAACGTAATTCTGCACTCTCTGCATCCAAAAAGGGATGTGCCATATTAAATGTTTTTCCCATAACATTTGCACATTGGAATGCTAATTTTTCTAGAAGTGGATTATTAATATCAGGACGATTTACTTGATAAACACCTTTATCTAAAGTTTTAAGCCATATCTGCCCATTATTACTATAGGAAATATCAGTAATCGTATCTTCTTTTAAGAAATCCGTAAGTGGCCCAAAATCGAGCTGTGAAAAAACAGCATCATTCATTCTCTCATCCCCTTTTATTGATTTGTAGTTGTATTTCCATCATTATTATTATTTGTTGTATTATCTCCAGTTGTTGTATTTGTAGCCAAATCATCAGGTAATGCTACCGATTTCGATAAAATAAAATCACGAATATAAACACTTGATACCATCGTTTCTCCTGGATTAGCTGAATAAGATGCGTTTCTTGGTACCGGAATAATTTCTACACTACTTCCAGAAATATATTGTGCTTTTTTAAGTAAACTAAACATTTCATCAGGTACCGCAAAAACTAATACAGATGGTACACGCGATTCACTTGAAGTTTCAAATACATGCTGTCCTGAACTATCACGGACATCTAATACTTCGATACTTTCAATTAATTTTCCAAAAATAATTTTTCTTCCATCATCAACACCCTTAAAATATAAATCAATATAATTTCCAGGATAAATGGAATTACCATAAGTCGTATTAATATCTACATTTAAATTAAATACAGTATAACCATCTTTAATATTGCTTATCGCATAATCTGGTGTAGAGGCCTTATCCACAACTTGATCGGAATAAAACAAACCATTTGCTGGAACCGCATTTCCATATTGTATTTGTTTTCCAATTAATTGATTTGCTGATTTAATCAAATTTGGACTTTTCTTTACTACTTCACTAGATACATTCATATACCCTATATCTTCCGAAGTAATCTCATGTCTGGAATCCAAACGAACTTTAGCATATGGCACTTGTACAGGAGTCGTCGCTTGTTTTACTCTCCAATTATAACCAATATATAAAACAAGTATACCCGCTATTACTCCTACGATTGTTACCGTATTTTTGTTACTTAAAAATCTTTTTACTGTAGTCAACACATTTCCCATTTTTATTCCTCCTTTTTTATTCTGCAGCTGCAGTTCCAGATGTCTCTAAAATTGCATCTACTTTATTCACAATGTCAAAACTAGCTGAATCACCATTTACTATAAAATTTCCACTCTCCGTTGTAATTTTAACACTTACTTTTGGAGGAGCTTCATAAATATCATAAAATTCAATTGTATAAGTACTTAATGATACACTTTCTGAAAATCTTCTTAAAAAATTTTCAATAAATTTCTCACGATTCATTTTAAGTTCTTTGTAAAAACGATAATAGCTATAATCAACAGCGTCAACCATTGCAGCTTCGGTTACATTTTTTACTAAGTAATAATCTTGAGTATTTGTCGTTGTTACATTCGATATAAGCATCATAATAACGACAACAAAGATACCTAAAACAATAATCCAATATCCCCAAAAAGATTCTTTCATTTCAGTTCCCCCTTTCTACTTCCAAGCTGGCCCCATGCCATCACGAACAGAATATGTAGTACTAGAAGTACAATAATCATTATTTGGCCATAATGTCCAAATATCATTTCGTTTATTTTCAGTAAAATATTTCGTTCCTTCTGTGTCTAAGAATGCACTAATACAATAAATTGCACTAAATCCATCTTGAGCATGACATTGTAGCGCATCCGAACCATCTGGCATTTGTGTATTCAAATATCCACTCACTGTTTGATTATATTGTCTAATATTACGCATTTGATTTGGAGTAATCGTATAAGAATATTCTGGTTCTTTATAAATATTATCTCCTTCATTTTGAATCAATTGTTTTGTGCATTCACCTTTTGCATTATTCCAGTTAGGTCCATATTCACGATCCGTTGGAAATAAATTGTGAATAGAAACCGTACGATAATAAAAGCCCATTTCTTTTCCATCAAAGATACAATTTTGACAAACATAATTACAATTTCCATCGATACAATCTGGATCTTCTGTAATTTCACAATGATCTCCTACACATACATAATCACAATCTGGACAATTGTTAATATATTGACAAACATATCCAGCGTCTAAATCCACAGCATCAAAAACACTGTTTGTTCCACCCATTAATCTTCCGTTTTGGTTGGAATCATTGTATTGTCCAATATTTGAAAATTTAAAGTTAAAATTAAATACGCCCGTTGGAGAATTTAATGAAACCGGTAAACAATCCTTTTCTTTACACAATATCGTATACAGTCCACTTTCTTTATTTAACATAATTGTACCCATTGGAGTATAAACTGAGAAATTATTTTGTGGTTTATATGTAGCAGTAGCTGTTTTTGTTTTTGTTACAAAACGAGCACTTGGTAATGGACTAGAAGTATTGGAACAATTTCCATTCGAATCACATTTAAAATAATTTTGTGCAAAAGTTTCATTGTTTGGATTCGTACATTTATAATCATTTCCTACTCCACCAGCTGCACAATAGCTATTATTAGCAGAACTAGATTCACTCATTTTTTGGAATTTTTTATTATAACCAGTCATGTCTTGATAAGGTTCATCATATTCAAATTCAATAATTGGATCAAAGGAGAAATTATTTTCCCAACCATTGACACAAGTATTATAGTCATTAAATAAATTTTGAATTTCATTTTGAATTGGAGTAATAATATCTCGATAATATTCATCTAGAGATTTTCCACCTAAAACATCACTTAAAATATCATTTTTTATACCATTATAACTTCCATCTTTACCATTATTCTTACAACTACTTGGACGATCACTATGATGTTCTGTACCAGATGTTCTTCCATCAGACCATTCATTTTCAGATACGGAATTACTTCCTGTACGAACACTAATACTATTACCACTACGATAAGCTTCAAAAGTTGTATAATCAAAATCTTGATTAAAATATATTGTATTTTTTCCACAACCACGCTCTTCATCAGAAATATTTTCTAATGCTTCTTTTGCTTTACTATAATTGTTCATAGCACTTGCCAAACGATCTGAAACTCGTTTTAAATCAGTAAGGAATAGTTCATAATCAATACCATCATATTTTCCTTCTACATTTGCATTAACATAGCAGGTACGTTTACCAGAAACTTGACTGGTTAATGTAAAATATCCACCACTTTCTGTATATTTTGCATTAGGTAATGTAAACTCATAATCTTCGATACAACTTACTTTACAATAACGATTTGTTACAATCGCAGCTTGATCCGTCATATTAACTGAATTATTAGCTGCATCTACGCTAGCACGATTAAATAAACATGTTTTTAAATCAGCATCGTCTTTCGTATCTTTAATCGTATTTACAATTTCAGAATCACTATTAAATTCACTACAATTTCCAATATAATTAATCTCTGGATATCCACATGGACAATATAAAGCATATTCTTCTGGAGTTAAGATTCCAGATTCACAACATTCATCATAGAAGACAAGTGGAGTTACTACGGCACCACTTACTCCATAAAAAGTTCCATTTTCTACCTGACAAGTTTTTCCATTATTAGCTGGTTCGTTTTCACAAACTCCTGGTGCTGCTGGTGTACAATGACTTTCATCTTGAATTCCTGAATTATCACATATATACCATTGACCATTAATTTGAACACAAGGATTGGTTATATGATATCTTCTACCACCATGTATTATTTTTCTTGAAGCGTCTGCCCGATCATTAATACTAGTATTCGTAGAACTTCCACTATCTACCGCAACTAACATTCTTTGTAAATCACGATTAACTTTTGTTTTCAATAACTTTAAATTTGTAGCAGCTGAGGTTGGGCTATAATAAGAAATATCTACAAAAACATCATATTGATATGTACTGCTAGTCGCTCTTACATCAATTTTAACGGTTCCATTTCCATCATTTTCAATAATTTTTGCAGAAGCATTTCCTGTAACTCCAACCGTCACATCTCCCCACCAAACTTCTGCAACGCTAGATGGTGTATTAAAATGAACTGTATAAATTTTATGATTCGAATCATTGGTATCCGTTGTAACATTAATTACAGGTGTAAAATCTTCATTTGGTAAAAGACCACTATCTACTAATTCTTGATAAGTTTTATTGCCACCAACTTCTCGATATACACTATTACCAACATTTGCAGCGTCATAAAAAATACGTTTTGCTTCTTCTACAATTTGGCCATTCGTTCCACCAATACCATTCCAGTAGGGTTTGATTCCGCCGCCTGTTTGCATTTTAAAATAATCTACATAAGCAGACCCACCATTAAAAGATACTTCTGTAACTCCTAAGTTAAAGTTGAAAGCTAACCAACGAAAAACAATTTCTCCTACAGAACGGTCAAATTCATTATCTCCATTGTGACTTTGGCTTAATAAATAATAAGCTCTAGAAATTGCAACATCCAAAGCATGTTGTTTTGTTCCGATTCCAGATATTTCTCCAGTTGGATCTATCATACGTTCACATTCATAAGTAGTTCCACTTGGACCCTTTCTTCCTGGATCCATACAATATGCTTTAATTGTTTTCCCATCCGATGTAACATTATAATAATTTAATGTATAACGATGTCCTCCATTTAATGTAAACACATTTGAACCAGCTTTTGAAATTTGATAACTATCATTATCACAAACTGGACCAGCAAAAACAATTTTTGGTAAAACAAGTAAAGTAATAATTCCTAAAAAGATTTTTTTCATCATAATATTCTACTCCTTCGTTTTTTCAAAATCACGATAGTCGTTAGAACCCCTGCTATTACTACCACTCCTAAAATGGAATAGAGAATTATTTTATTCTTATTATAAAAATCTTGTAACTTTTCAAAAAAAGACTTCTCTTTTTGTACTTCTTCCTCTTTTTTTTGTTGGATTGTTTTTTGATATTCTTTATCAATGCTACTTTGAATTTCATATTCGGTTGCTAAAAACGGTGTTGTAATATATTGCTGACAATATTCATAATTTGGAATGGCTTCGCAATCTGTAAAAGAAGAATACGGATTTTTCATTGGAGTAACAAAATCTATCGTACGATATAACTCATCACTACAGTGTTCCTTGTTGGAATAAACTGTAACTTGATAATTTACAATTTCCGTAAGGTCTCCCCCATCAAAATTAACTTCACCATTATTGGTATCCGAAAATTTATATGTTTTATCAAGACCTTTATCCGAAGTAATTTTAATATAAATATCATTTGTAATATTAGTTACATACACTTGAAGACGAGTAGAAAGTACATACGCCGAATCTTCTGTAACCTCTTCTTCCTTTATATTAGATAAGATATTACCATCCATATCTGTGACAACCCTTTTTATTTCATATCCAGTTTTTACAGTGGAAGCAAGATTATTTAATTCCACCTGTTCCTCATAACTACAAGTAGAAGCTGCTTTTACATTTTGTATCGTAAAACAAAACAATAACGTAAAACAGCTCAGTATAACTTTCTTTAACATTTTCATCACACCAACCTAAAATTTCACAATTTTATTGTAGCATAGTAAAATATGGATTTCAAGCTAGAAGATGGCTAAAAATAGAAAAAATTGGATATAGAAAATGATTCTAATGAACTCTTTTGATTTTGTCAAGATAGAATCTTTTTTTTAATTTTTTTAAAATACGAAAATTTGCGTGTAAACTCATTTTATGATATATTTTAACAAGGTGATAACAATGAAGAAAAAATTAATCTTGTCAATTATAATTATTTTATTAGGATTACTAGGAATCATATTATATTTTTCTTTTAAACCAGCTAAAAATAATATTCTATCAATATCTGGAGAAGAATTTGTTAAAAAATTAGAGGCCAAAGAAACTTTTATGATATTAGTTTCTCAAGATGGTTGTAGCCATTGTGAAGAATTTAAACCTATTTTAAATCGAGTATTAGAAGAAAATGATAAAACAGCATATGAAGTCGAATGGAAAGAAATAAGAAATCATGATAAATTAAAAAATTTATTTAATATAAATGGAACACCAACGACGATATTTATAAACGATGGAATAGAAAAAACAACAATTAATCGATTGGTTGGAAGTACAACTTATAACGATTTAAAAAACAAACTAAAAGAAAGAGGATTTATTGATTAATATGAAAGAAAAAAAATTACATCCTATTTTTTATTTTATTTTTGGAATACTATTCATTATTGCTTATCAAATAATAATTCCCATTTTATATTTTTCGTTATTTAAAAATATATTAAATGGCAATCATTTCTTACTTAAAAATTTAGTATATTTAGGTTACTATTTTATGATTAGCATTCTATTAATTCTTATTTTTCACAAATCCTTAAAAGAAGAATGGCAAAAGTTTTGGAAGGAAAAAAAATTATGCTTGAAAGAAGGTTTTAGCGCTTGGTTAAAAGGAATATTATTAATGATAATTAGTAATATCATTGTATTGTCGATTACAGGAGCTATGGCTGCAAATGAAAGTCAAAATCGTGAAATATTAATGGATTTACCCGTATATGCCATTAGCACAATGTGTATTTTCGGCCCTTTTATTGAAGAAATGATATTTCGAAAAGCGTTTCGAAAAGCATTTCAAAACAAATATTTATTTGTTTTTATTACTTCTTTTATTTTTGCAAGTCTACATGTATTAAACAGTTTCGACCCTTTTTCGATAGAAACGATTCTTAACAACTGGAAACAAATTTTCTTTTTAATTCCATACAGTAGTTTAGCAATCTTTTTTGCACTAAGTTATTGGAAAACAAAAACAATTTTTACTTCTACCATAGCTCATTGTTTTCATAATACCATTACAGTAGCTATTATATTACTATCAGGTTCTATAGGTATGCCATGAACGAAATAGAACAAAGAGATGATGAAATTGAAATTAAAGCACCTCATCCTCTTCTCATAAAAATCATTATTCTAATATTAAGTATCTTAAGCATTTTATATTGTTATATGAGATTTTGGAGCCATAATCAAATAAAAATAAAAGAATACCCGCTTATTGAAGAAACACTCTCTTCCAATTGGAATGGATTTAAAATCATACATTTTTCAGATATTCATTTTGGTGTTACAACTGATATCATAAAATTAGAACATGCTGTTGATAAAATTAATTTAACAAAAGCAGATATCGTTATCTTTACAGGAGATCTTCTTGATAAAAATGTTTTTCTAACCGACAAAGATAAAGATGATTTAAAAAAAATATTATCGAAGATTGATGCCAAAATTAAAAAAATAGCCATTTATGGGGACAATGACTATTTTGATAAAGACTTATATCTTGATATTATGAATACAGCAGGGTTCCATATATTAGAAAATGAAAATATTTTTATTTATCAAAATGGAATGAATCCAATTCAAATTGCTGGAATATCACCCATGCAGTCTCAAGATTATGATATAAAAAAAAGTTTTAATACAGAAGAAAGCAATATAGAATATCGTCTTCTTTTATCACATGAACCTGTAATTCTAGATGAAATATCAGATGAAAATATTAATTTAATTTTAAGTGGACACTCTCTAGGAGGTCTAATTCGCTTGCCTGGAACAAACGGAATTTTAAAAAAAGAATACACAAATACTTATCAAACTGGTTTTTATCAAAAAGATCAAAAGAAATTATTTGTTTCAAATGGAATAGGAACAGAAAAATATCCCTATCGTTTCTTAAATGTTCCATCCATAAATCTTTATCGACTTTATAATTACTAAATTTGATAACTACAAAAATGAGTACTTACAACTAGATTTCGAGATTTCAAAAAAAAATGCCCGATTAAGGCATTTTTTTAAACACATTCTACGAATGTATCTGTCAAACAACGAATTGCACAGATACAAGATAAATCCATTGTAAAGAAAGAATTTGTAGCGACATATGGATTCAAACTTGTAGTATCTGGATTATCTTGTAAAACACGACAAGTACAGCAATTTCCATCTACTTTTTCTACACGGAATACGCTAGAACATGCAGCTTCTGGAGTTGTAGTAGCATCGCAATTTGCAATAGAATCTTTTGTTATTGGCATTCTCCACGGTGTTCCACAACATCCACAAGTATAAAGCATAACTGGTCTAGTATTGCAAATTAAGCAATTTGGTCCACCGCCTAAAACTGGACGATCACAAGAATCCAAACAGTTTTCAGGACAAGCATTTTGTTGTAAAACTAAAATAACATTTAATATTTCTGCAATACAATTTGATCCATTATTATTGTTATTATTACTCATATCATTCACCCTTTCATGTATTCTCATTAATAATTTATGTTAATTTTTTATAATTGTGCTAAACAGAAAGGGGATTATTTGTTTTATTTTATATCAATTTGTTGTATAATTTTAACAGGTGATAAAATGGATACATGGATTCAATATTTACTAATAATTTTAGCTTTGATTATTATCTCATTAATTGTAGCAAAATTAATGAAAAAAGATTTTCATCTAGAGGCCAACAAGCTAATAAATTATCTTGGTGGAAAAGAGAATATTATGAATGCAGAATGCAATATGTCAAGATTTAAAGTCATTTTAAAAGACATCTCCATTGTTGATAAAGATGCCATTGAAAAATTAGGAGCCAAAGGCATTGTTGAAATTGACAATCAATTAAAGATAATTTTTGGAAAAGATGCAAAACAGTTAAAAAAATATATCGATGAAATCATTTAAAACCTTCTACTATTTCTAGTTAGAAGGTTTTTTTTATTACTAAATTAAAATGTTAAAACAATTCGAAAAGCATTATATGGTCTAGTAATACCACTATCATATATGAAAGCAAAGATTCCTGCTCCACTTCCAGCTACATTTGAACTACTTCGTCCAAACCAAGGTGCTTCTTGAAAAACAAACCAGCCTTCATCCTGATACCATGAACTAATCCGTCTTGTTTGGGCTCCATAAGTGGCACTTCCAAATGGTCCCATTTCTCCTGTGGCGTCTCCTAAAATTCGGCGATTATAATTCATATAATTATTTCCATATACATAACTATCATAATATTTTTTTTCGGGTAGTGATATTCCAGTAGCATTACCACTAGTATTACAATAAGGTCCAGCAAAACCACTCGTACTACTAGCATTAGCTCCGGAACATGGAACTCCACTTGTATGAAGCATTACTCCCATCACATATTCCCAAGCATCACCACTCATATCATATATTCCGGTGATATTTCCTGTAGTACTAGATAAATATCCTACTTCACTGTTATATCTCTTTGTATAGGTTCCATCTACATTTAAAGAAGTCCCCTCAAAACGATTACAATCTCGATTATCGGCTGAATATCCACAAGTAGGTTCTGTTATGGCACTATATCCAGTAATATAATTACTGTTATTATTAATTCTTACACTACTTCTACTTCCATACACACTATGTTGTAAGTACGAAACGGCTCCCCACTCAGTGTTCTTCATCATGTGACTATCGTATTCTCTTTTATAGTTATAACTATTTAAATGAGCATTTGCTACTTGGATTCCTCTCCAGGAATACACATTTGGTTTGATTTCTACTTGTTCTGAATTATTAATATTTTGTTGTGCTCCTGCTGTACTGGTAGCTCCTTTGTAGCCAGTTTCAAACTTTCCTACCCATATCCCTTTGGTTCCAAATGCTTGGAAGGCTGGATGAGTCATGTAATCTCCTACCCTACAGTTTCCACTTTCTCCACTTACTCCTGGTGTTTTACATTCACCACTTTTTTCATCTACTGTGTCATAATCTCCAAAAATAACTTCTATCGTTTGTTCTTTCTTTTGAACTGCTG
>CAOKKL010000036.1 GCA_948469065.1 uncultured Mycoplasmatota bacterium
GAATATATTTAATATTTTTACCATATGTTACGCTATACAAAGGGGGCTGTGCAGCATAAACATAACCTCCTTCAACAATTGGGCGAAAAAAGCGATAAAACAAAGTTAAAAGGAGAATACGAATATGACTTCCATCGACATCCGCATCGGTCATAATAATAATTTTATGATATCTTAATTTCTCAATATCAAATTCATCGCCAATTCCGGTTCCAAAAGCCGTAATAATCGTACGAATTTCTTCATTTCCCAAGGCTTTATCTAATCTTGCTTTCTCAACATTTAATATTTTTCCACGCAAAGGTAAAATAGCTTGAGTTTTTGGAATTCTAGCATCTTTTGCTGTACCACTTGCACTATCTCCTTCGACTAAAAAAACTTCACAAATACTAGCATCTTTACTAGTACAATCTGTTAATTTTCCAATTGTATTAAAAGTATCCAAAGGTGTTTTACGTCTTGTTAATTCTCTTGCTTTTTTAGCAGCCAAGCGAGCATGAGAAGCAATAATAGATTTTTCAATAATTATTTTTGCTTCTTCTGGATTTTCCATTAAAAAACGTTCAAAACCATTACTAAATACATCATCTGCAATTTTTTTTACTTCTGCACTTCCTAATTTTCCTTTGGTTTGACCTTCAAATTGTGGGTCAGGATGTTTACAACTTACAATCATAGTAAGACCTTCTCTTACATCATCACCCGTTAACGAATCAGTATTTTCTTTTAATAGTTTATTATTTTTAGCATAATTGTTAATAATGCGAGTTAAAGCTCTTTTTACTCCTTCTTCATGCGTTCCCCCATCTCCAGTATTAATATTATTAACAAAAGAATAAATAGAAGAATTATATGAATCATTATATTGAAGCGCAACTTCAACTATGATATCGTCTTCTTTTCCTTCCACATAAACAATATCATCATGAATTGGATTTTTATTTTTATTAAGCATTTGAACATATTCAATAATTCCACCATTATATAAGAAATTTATACTTTTATTTTCTTCCCGTTCATCAATTAAACGAATTTGTAATCCTTTATTTAAAAAGGCAATTTGTTGTAAACGATTCGATAAAGTTGTGAAATTAAAAATTGTTGTTTCTTGAAATATAGTAGCATCTGGCTTAAATGTAACTGTAGTACCAGTACGCTCTTCTGCACATTTATCTATAACTTTTAACGGTTCTACTGGATGACCTCCATTTTCAAAACGTTGGTAATGTACTTCCCCATCACGATAAACTTTTACTTCAAGCCAATCAGATAAGGCATTTACAACACTTGCTCCTACTCCATGAAGTCCTCCACTTACTTTGTAGCCTCCTCCACCGAATTTTCCTCCAGCATGAAGAACTGTAAAAATTGTTTCTACAGTAGACAAGCCGGTTTTAGAGTTAATACCGGTTGGCATTCCTCGTCCATCATCTTTTACAGTAATTGTATTACCTTTTCCAATTACTACCTCAATATCATCACAATATCCAGCTAACGATTCATCTACGGCATTATCAACAATTTCCCAAACCAAATGATGTAATCCTACTTCACTAGTGGTTCCAATATACATTCCTGGACGTTTTCTTACCGCCTCTAATCCTTCTAAGACCTGAATATCATTATCATTATAATGTTGCTTTTCTGTCATTTCTAACCCTCCATAACTTTTCCATTATCTATTAAAAAATGAAAATAATCATTTTTATTAAAATTTTGAAAATGTTTCATATTTGTTGTTGTAATAAAAACTTGAATATCAGATAAAACTAATTTTAAAATATTTTCAATTTTTTGTTGGTCTAATTCACTAAATAAATCATCTAAAATCAAAATCGGAGAATAACCCTTTTTCTCTTTAAATAATTCCAATTCGGCAAATTTCATAGCTATAATAGCATTTTTTTGTTGACCTTCTGACCCATAATCTTTTAAGTCAGCTTCGTCTAAAAAAAAAGTAAAATCATCGGTATGAATCCCTAAATTTGTTTTCCCAAAACTTAAATCTTTTTTGATTGATTTTTGATATAATCGTAAAATTTCATTTTTGTTTAAATCTTGATAATCAGAAACATATTTAATCATTAAATTTCCTATTCCAGCTATTTTTTGATAAATATCCGACAAATACTGATTAATTAATTCAATAAATTTTTTTCTTTCATTATAAATTCTCATTCCATAATCAATTAATTTTTCGGTCAATATATCTAAATAGTCACTACTTTCATTGCCACTCACTAATAATTGTTTTAAATACGCATTTCTTTGTTTTAACAACTTATTATAAGCATTTAAATCTTTTAAATAGGATAAATTTAATTGAGAAATATCAATATTTAAATTTTTTCTTCGGATAGATGGTGTATCTTTAACTATTTTTAAATCATTCGGATGAAATAAAATAATATTAATTTTTGATACATAATCGCTTAATTTCATTACTTTATTATTATTGATGTTCACCTTTTTTCCATCTTTACTCAAAATAATTTTGTAATTCGTTTCATAACGATTTTCTATCAAACCTTCTACTTTTGCCATACTTGCATTTTTATGAATTAACACTCTATCATTTACTAAACGAAAACTTCTGGTAAGTCCTAGAACATAAATAGATTCTACTAAATTCGTTTTTCCCATTCCATTATTACCATAAATGATATTAATTTTTGGATGAAAATGTAATTCTAATCCTTCATAATTTCTAAAATTTAGTAATTTTAAATACTTAATCCACATAATTATGCCTCTTTTAAGCCGTATACAAAAATAATAGGTATTTATGTACCTCTATACCTATTACGATTATATCACAAAAAAAAGTGATTTAAAACTAATTTTTATCAATTTTTCGAGACCTTAAGACAGCTTCTAATCTTGTAGCTCGAAGAACCTGATTATCTAATATTCCATAAGATATTTCAAGAACAATACTACTTCCATTTTTGAATTCTACCATTAATTTATCTCCTACCCGATAATATTTATTAATCTTTTGTAAAGATATCCAAGAACAATCTTCTTTTCTTGGAGAAATGGTTGGAAAGAAAATTATATTTTTACTTTCTTCAACAATAACTGGAGCTTTATAAGAAACACCAATTAAATGTTCTGTACCTTTTTGTCTGCCTGCTAAAGAACTTCCAAAATAGGAACAGCTTTTTTCCATAATTTCATTTGCAGTTTTATTCACATAGAAATGATCATTCTCTTCAAAAATTTCTGTTTTATTTTTTAAAGCAATTAATGCAAGTGTTTGGGTATTAATTTCATATTCTTCCACCTCTTCACCCCCTGACTTAGAAATTGCGTTCTATCATAAAACAAATCATCTTAATTTTTTGTCGATTTATAGTAAAAAAAAGACATACTTTTTAATATGTCTTAATTGGTAAAATAAGCTGAATTAAAGATTCATCTGTAAGTGATTTCATAACAATTGGTTTTACATCATTATTTAATAAAATTAATATATCATCCTCTTTTAGTGTACGTAACGCTTCTAACATATATTTTGCACTAAAAGAAATATCAATATTAGAATTTTCACTAGTATCTATAGCTAATCGTTCTTCTGTTTTTCCAATTTCTGAAGAAAAGGAATTGATAATCATTTCTTTGTTCTCTATTTTCATTTTTATAATATTTTTATCTTTACCTTGTGTTAATAAAGCAGCTCTGTCCACAGCAGAAGCAAAGGCATCTTTTGATGTTTGAACAATAATTTCAAATTCCGTTGGAATTAAATTTGATGTATTCGGATAAGTTCCAGATAATAAATTAGTTTGAAAAAATATATTTTTGTATTTAAATAAAACTTTATTATTAAAAATATGCATTTCTAAATCTTCATCATCGGTGATTATTTTTTCTAACTCCATAATATTTTTACCAGGAATAACAATATTAACATCGTTATTCACTGGAGTGGATAACTTTATATTTTTCTTCGCTAATCGGTATGAATCCGTCGCAATACATTCCAAAATATCTCCAGTAATTTTGATATTAATACCAGTTAAAAGAGGTCTTAATTCTTGTGTAGAAATCGCAAAACTAGTTTGATTAATAATTGATTTAAATAATTCGCCTTTCAAAAGAATTGGTTCTTTCGCCATTTCTAATCTTAAATTTGGATAATCATTCGGATCCATACAATTTAAATTATATTGATTAAAATCCGAATAGATTTTTATTTTTAAACGATCAATTACTTCAAAATGAATAATATCACTTGGCATTTTTCGAATTATTTCTAAAATATATTTACTGCCGATAATAATAATACCTTCCATTTCAATACTTTTAATTAATTTACTGTCGATAAAAGCTTGAATGGCTAATTCAGAATCACTCGCAGTTAAATAAAGTCCTTCTTTTTTTAAATCAAATTTAATTCCATTTAAAACAGGGATTACATTTTTAGTAGATACTCCTTTTATTACATGACCTAAGTTTTCTAATATAATTGTTTTATCAATTGAAAATTTCATTTTCATTCCTTCTTTCATTTTCTTTTTTTATAATAGTTATAATAATACGGTTTATAATGTGCATAACTTAAAATTCTTTGATATTTTCTAAACAAATTTGCAAAATTGGTTGTGCATAATTATTCAGATTTTAAAAATTTATTCACATTAAACTTTATTTTTAATTTCTTTCAATGTATTTTCTAAATTGGGATTTGCTTTTAAATCTCGTTCTATCTTATCACAGGCATGAATGACTGTTGAATGATCTCTTCCCCCAAATTCTAAACCGATCCTTGGGAAAGTTTCTTCTGTTAACATTCGACATAAATACATTCCAACTTGCCTTGGATAAGCAATGTTTGCACTTTTCTTTTTTCCTTTTAAATCGGAAACCGTAATATTATAATAATTTGCCACTGCTTGTTGAATGCCTTCAATACTATTTTCAGAATATATATTTTTATTAATAAAATCTTTTAAAGCCTCATTCGCAAATTCTAAATCAATTTGATTTGGAACAATCATTGCTGTATAAGCCATCAATCGATTGATAGCCCCTTCTAAAAACCGAATATCATTTTGACAACTATTGGCAATAAATTCGATTACAGTATCATCAACTTTATTAGCAATACTTGTATTCTTAATTTTTTGTTTGATAATTTTACATCGAAGCTCAAAATCAGGTGGATAAATGTCTACTGGTAATCCCCACATAAAACGGCTTCGAAGACGCTCTTC
This sequence comes from uncultured Mycoplasmatota bacterium, assembly GCA_948469065.1. GTDB lineage: Bacteria > Bacillota_I > Bacilli_A > RF39 > UBA660 > MGBC162267. The sequence continues at coordinate 5,220 of CAOKKL010000036.1, forward strand.
TAATATTTTTAAATCATCAGGGGATCGATCGGAACTAATAATAATTTGTTTATTAGCTTGATGTAGAGCATTAAATGTATGAAAAAATTCTTGTTGTGTTTTTTCAGCTCCCACTAAATATTGAATATCATCAATAATTAGTACATCAACATTACGATATTTGTTTTTAAATTGATTGGCATATTCTAAAGTATTATTTTCTACATTAGCAATGCCTGTATAATCATTCATAAACATATCACTGGTCGTATATAATACTTTTTTTTTGGAATGCTCTACAATATAGTTTCCAATAGCGTGCATTAAATGTGTTTTTCCAAGTCCACTTTTTCCATAAATAAATAGTGGATTATGAATTTTCCCAGGACTTTCTGCAACTGCCATACCAGCTACCTTGGCGAGTCGATTGGAATCCCCTACTACATAGTTATCAAAATTAAGTTCTGGAATTAAATTAGTTTTCCATGGTTCTTCTAGTATTTCAATTTCATCTTGTAATATCTCTTTTTGTAAAACTTCTACAACACTTGTTTCTTCTTCTAATAAAAACTCAATTTCATAATTAATACCTGTTAATTTAAATAAGGTATCTTCAATTAAATTATAATAATTATCTCCCAAAACTTTTTTTTGAATTTCCATTTGTACTTGAATTCTTATCTTATGTTGATAATCATCAATATTAAGTAATAAGAGATCTTTAAACCATACGTGAAAAGATTGAGGATGAATTTCTTTATAAATAGCATCCAGAAAATTTTGCCAAAGAGTATTCGTTTCTGTCTTCAACCTTCTTCACCCCACGATCCCTCATATTTATCCACTTCATTGTAACGCATGTTGTGAATTAAAAACAAGAGGATTTTATAATTCACAGGATATGCACAATTTATCCACAAAGATAATGTGCTATTTTAACAGAGAAAAACAAAGTTATCAACAAAATCCACAAATTTAAAAATAAATACTATCCACATGAAAAGTTATCAACGTGGATAAAGTGGAAACTTATCCACAATAATGTGAATTTGTGGATAACACGATAGAACTTGACTTTTCTTTTCGGGTAATATTATAATAAGAGAGCTTTACAAAGAAAAAGGAGGTAAATTTATGAAAAGAACTTATCAACCAAACAATCGCAAAAAAGCGAAAAAACATGGCTTCTTCGCTAGAAAAGAAACAAATATATTAAAAAGAAGAAGAAAAAAAGGACGCAAACAATTATGCAAATAGACCACGTTAAGTGGCTTTTTTTATAAATAGGTGAAAAAATGAAAAAATATGAAATCGTAAGAACACATCAAGATTTTCAAGAAATTATTCAAAAAGGAAAAGTATTTCGTTCTCCTTATTTTAATATCTATCAAAAAAAGAATTTTACAAACTGGAATCACTTTGGAATTGCTGTGGGTAAGAAATTAGGTAATGCAGTATTTCGAAATTATCAAAAGAGAAAAATAAGAATGATTTTGACGAATCATAAAAAAGAGTTTTCAAAAGGATATGATTATATTATAATAATGAAAGAGAAGAGCAAAACAATAACTTATCAAGAATTGGAAAAAAAGTTGCTTGCTTTTTTTAAAGGAGAAACCAAATGAAGAATAAGAAAACAATTTTAAGCTTTATATTACTACTGATTATTTTATCAACAAGTGGATGTGGAAACAGTAATTATATAAAATCTGCTGATAATAAAGTTGTAATGAATGAAGAAACAGGTCAAAATTTACAAAAAGATATTTTATGTAAGCCAGCGGATGAAAATTTATATAAGACATATGAACAGTATAATGACCAATTAAATATTAAATTAGAAGATTTACCTACATGTCATGAATTTCAATTAAATTCTGTTCCATATCATAGCTTATGGGAATCCATTTTTGTAAAACCATTAGCTTGGGTAATTTTACAAGTGGGTTATTTCTTAAAAAACTTTGGTTTCGCTGTTATGGTCGTAGGATTGTTAATTCGCTTTATTTTATTTCCTTTATCTATTAAAACAATGCGTCAAACAGAAAATATGAAAAAAGCAAATCCAGAAATTCAGAAATTAGAAAAAAAATATGCGAATCGTACTGACAATGAAAGTTTAATGGCAAAAAGTCAAGAAACAATGATGATTTATCAAAAATATAAAATTAATCCAGTAAGCGGATGTTTGTTATCTTTTTTACAAGTTCCATTATTCTTTGCGTTTTTACAAGCAATTAATCGAGTACCTGCAATTTTTGAAGGAGAATTATTTGGTTTAAATCTTGGAATGACACCTTGGAAAGGAATAAGCGAAGGCCAATACTTATATATTCTTTTAATACTACTTATTATTGCCACCACTTACTTTTCTTTTAAAAATTCTATGAGTCAAAATTCAAATATGGGAAATAATGATGTCATGAAACAAATGGATTTTATGTTTAAATTTATGATTATCATGATTTCAGTGGCTTCCTTTAGTTTACCTACAGCTTTAGCATTTTATTGGATTGCAACCAATGGATTTATTGTATTACAAAATTATTTAATAAAAAAAGTATTAGCAAAAGATAGAGAAAAAAATTCACAAGAGAAAAAGAAAGAAAAAGTAAAAAATGCTAAAATTATAAAAGAAACAAAGAAAGCAGGGAAGTAATATGAATATTGCAGTAAAAGAAGGAAAAACTTTGGAAGAAGCTTTAGAAAAAGCATTAATTGAATTAAATGCGAATCAAAGTGAAGTAAGCTATAGTAAAGAAGAAATTGCTGGAAAATTATTTAAATCTTCTTCCGTAAAAGTTACCGTCATCACAAAAAGAGATTTATTAAATGATATAAAAGAATTTTTAAATCAAGTAGTAAAAGGCTTAGGATTAAAATTGGAAATTGAATCTAATATTCGCGATGACGTTTATAATTTCAAAATGTATTCCGATAACAATCCAATATTAATCGGAAAAAATGGTCAAACTTTAAAAGCATTAGAAACTTTAATAAAACAAAAATGTTTAAAAGATTGGAATATTTACATTAAAATAAATTTAGATGTAGAAGATTATAAAGAAAAAAGAATTGCATATTTAGAAAAATTAGCAATTAAAACTGCAAAAGAAGTAAGAGAAACAAAATTCGATGTAACTTTAGAAAATATGAACTCTTACGAAAGAAGAATTATTCATAACAAACTCTCTGATTTTAAAGGAATTACCACTTTGAGTGAAGGAGAAGAACCAAATCGTCATATCGTAATAAGAGCAGAAAAATAAATTTCTGTTTTTTTATGAAATTATTTGAGCTATAATAAAATGAAAAGATGAAATGAAGATTTATTTTTTTGCTAAAATATAATAATGTTGCGGTAATTTTTTCTTTTCAATTATTGTTATTAAAAAAATAAAACTTCAAAAAATAAGAAAGGAAAAAGAAATATGGAAGATACAATTTGTGCAATTTCAACAAATCCAGGTAATAATGGGGCAATCTCCATTGTTCGTTTAAGTGGTCCTCATGCAGTTTCCATTACTTCAAAAATTTTCACCAAAAAAAGTTTTAAAACTGCTAAAAGTCACACCATTCATTATGGATATATTATAGATAAAGAAAAAAAAATAGATGAAGTATTAGTTATGAAAATGCTTGCTCCAAAAACTTATACGACAGAAGATGTAGTAGAAATCAATTGTCATGGTGGATATTTTACGACGCAAAAAATATTAGAGCTATTATTATTAAATGGAGCAAGATTAGCAGAACCTGGCGAATTTACCAAAAGAGCTTTATTAAATGGAAGAATTAACTTATTAGAAGCTGAATCAGTAAGCGATATGATATCAGCAAAAAGTGAAAATGCTAGAGATTTAGCCATGAATGGAATCTCTGGAAAAATAACGAAAATGATTCAAAATATTCGAGAAGAAATGGTAAACATTTTAGCAAATATTGAAGTAAATATAGACTATCCAGAATATGAAGAAGAACAGATAGTAACACATGAAAATATTTTACCAAAAATCAAACATATTACTGAAAAATTAGAAGAAATTGTTCGGGAAAGTGAAAATAGTAAAATAATCAAAGAAGGAATTCAGCTTGCGTTAATTGGAAAACCAAATGTTGGAAAAAGTAGTATATTAAATCATTTATTAGAAGAAGAAAAAGCCATTGTAACAAATATTTCAGGTACCACTAGAGACTTAATTGAAGGAACTTTCAATTTGAATGGTATTCTATTTCATTTAATTGATACAGCAGGTATTCGAGAAACAGAAGATATAGTTGAAAAAATAGGAGTAGAAAAAAGTAAAAAGACAATAGAAGAAGTTGACGCTGTTATTCTAGTCTTAAATTACAATGAAGAATTAACAAAAGAAGAATTAGAATTATTAGACAAAATCAAAAATAAAAAATCTATTTTATTTTTAAATAAAAATGATTTAGAACAAAAAATAACTTCAACAATCTATGATAGAAAAAATGTAATTGAAGGAAATACAATGAATTTAAATGGATTAGATAAATTAAAAGAAAAATTGATCCAAATGTTTCATCTTGCAGAATTAGAAAATAAAGATATGAATTATTTATCTAATATAAGACAAATTAGTCTTGCCAAAAAAGCATTAAAAAATATAAAAAATGTACAAGAACAAATAATGGAAAATATTCCAATTGATATTTTAGAAATTGAAATTAGAGAAGCTTGGAATCATTTAGGCTTAATTATTGGTGAAACATACGAAGATGAATTAATTGATAAGTTATTTCAAAAATTTTGTTTAGGAAAGTGATTAATTATGATAAGAGTAACCTTGAAAAGTGATATACCAAAGATTTTGGAAATGATAAAAATAAGTATTGAAAAGATGAATGAAGAAGGAAATTATCAGTGGCAAGATGGATATCCTGACAAATTATTATTAAAATTAGGTTATCAACAGAAAAATGAATTTGAGAGAGATGATTATTCAGAGCATTTTATATATTTTGAAAAAGAAATAGGTTGTGATTTATATGAATTATGATGTCATAGTAGTAGGTGGAGGACATGCTGGATGCGAAGCTGCTCACATTGCTGCCTATATGGGTCAAAAAACTTTATTAATTACTATGAATCGAAAAAACATCGCAGATATGCCTTGCAATCCTTCTATTGGTGGAACTGCGAAAGGTGTAATCGTAAGAGAAATTGATGCCTTGGGTGGATTGATGGGACGTATCGCGGATAAATCTCATTTTCAAATAAAAATGCTAAACAGTGCCAAAGGTCCCGCTGTTCGATCATTAAGAGCTCAAGCAGATAAAGTCACTTATCCACAAAATATGTTACATGCCTTAGAACAAACAGAAAATTTAGAAATATTAGAAAATATCGTTGAAGATATTAAAATAAAAGAAAATAAGATTCATTCCGTCATATTAGCCAATGGAAAAGAAATTAAAACAAAAACATTAATTTTAACAACAGGAACATATTTAAAAGCAAATATTTTAATGGGAAGCGAAAATATTGAAGGCGGCCCCCATGGAGAAGGCAGAAGTAATTATTTAAGTGATAATTTAAAAAAATTAGGATTTAATATTCAAAGATTAAAGACTGGAACACCACAAAGAATTAAAAAAGATTCCATTGATTTCTCTAAAATGCAAGAAGAAAATGGAGACCAAGAATATCATACTTTTAGTTTTGATGAAAAACCAAGCTATCAAATTAATAACCAACAAAAATGTTATTTATTATATACAAATGAAAAAACTCATGAAATTATATTAAACAATTTAGATAAATCTTCCATGTATGGCGGATATGTAACAGGCGTAGGGCCAAGATATTGTCCTTCTATTGAAGATAAATTAGTAAGATTTAAAGAGAAAGAAAGACATCAATTATTCTTAGAACCAGAAAGTTTATATTATGATGAATGGTATTTACAAGGATTTTCAACTAGTATGCCAAAAGAAATTCAAGATAAAATGGTTCATAGTTTAACAGGACTTGAAAATGCAGTAATAACGAAATATGCTTATGCAATAGAATATGATGCCATCGATCCACTTCAAATGAAACCTTCTTTAGAATCAAAAGTAATTGAAGGAATTTTTACAGCAGGGCAAATTAATGGAACAAGTGGGTATGAAGAAGCCGCAGGACAAGGATTGATTGCAGGAATCAATGCCAGTTTAAAACTACAAAATAAAGAACCATTTATTTTAAAACGAAATGAAGCTTATATTGGAGTATTAATCGATGATTTAGTTACAAAAGGAACAAAAGAACCCTATCGTATGTTAACTTCAAGAGCAGAATATCGTCTTATATTAAGACATGATAATGCAGATATCAGATTACGAGAATTAGCTTGGAATATTGGAAGTATTACAAAAGAACAATATCTTCGCACAAAAAAGAAATTAGAACAAATTGAAGAATTAAGTAACTTATTAAAAACAAATAAATTGAGAAAAAATGAAACAACCGAAAAAATATTAAATGAAAATAAGATAGATTTACCTTTTGGATATTCTTATTACGAATTATTAAAAAGACCAGATGTCAATTTAAAAATGATAGAAAAGTTAATTCCTTTACCTTATGAATTTTTAGTAAAAGAACAAGTGGAAATATCAGTTAAATATGAAGGATATATAAATAAAACGAAACGCGATATTGAAAAAATGTTAAAAATAGAAGAAAAAAAGATTCCTAAAAATATTGATTATAATAACATAAAAAATTTGGCATCTGAAGCAAGACAGAAACTAAATCAAATCAGACCAGAATCCATTGGACAAGCTGCTCGGATAAGTGGTGTCAATCCAGCAGATATATCTATTTTGGCAATTTACTTAAGAAAAGAGTATGGAAAAGAATGAAAAAAGAAGAATTTATAAAAGAATTAAAAACCTTAGGAATAAATATAACAGAACAACAGCAAAATTTATTAGAAGAATATGCTTTCTTTCTTTTAGAATATAATAAACATACAAACTTAACAGCCATAAAAACTTTAGAAGAAATTTATTTAAAACACTTTTATGATTCTTTAACTCTTACAAAAATGGTCTCATTTAAAGATGAAAAAATTTTAGATATTGGTACTGGAGCAGGATTTCCTGGAATGGTAATTGCCATATTATATCCGAAAACGAATGTTTATTTATTAGATTCCAATCATAAAAAAATAGATTTTTTAAATAAATTAATTGAAAAACTTCACTTAAATAATGTTACTACAATTTATGATCGAGCAGAGAACTATGTTAAAAAGAATCGTGAACTATTCGATATTGTTGCTACAAGAGCAGTAGCAGAATTAAGGATACTATTAGAATTATCGATTCCAGCTTTAAGAGTGGGAGGATACTTTCTAGGAATGAAATCCAAATTAGAAGAAGAATTAGAATCTGCACAAGATACCATAACGATTTTAAATAGTAAAATTTATAATAAAATTGAATTTCAATTACCGAAAGAGAATGGTAAAAGAACAATCATTCAAATTAGAAAAGAAATGAAAACCAAAAAGGAATATCCAAGAGAATATCGTGTGATTTTAAAAAAAATATTGAAAAATTAAAATAACTAAGGTAAAATGATAATAGCATAAGGGGCTGATAAATTGTGAATATGGAACAGAGTGTTCAACTGATTCCAATCGACGATATCATTCCAAACCGGTTTCAACCGCGATTAGCTTTTGATGAAACAGGACTTCAGGAATTAGCCGATTCAATCAAGCAACACGGAATTATTCAACCATTGGTACTAAGACGCCTTGGAGATAAATATGAAATCATTGCTGGAGAAAGAAGATATAAAGCTGCTACGATTGCTGGTTTAAATCAAGTCCCTGCAATTATATCAAATATTGATGATAATCAAAGTGCTGAAGTTGCATTAGTTGAAAACATTCAAAGAAGAAATTTAACAGCAATTGAAGAAGCAAAATCATATAAAAGCTTATTAGATCGTGGGTATTTAACTCAAGAACAATTAGCAGAAAAAATGGGAGTTTCGCAATCTTCAATTGCCAACAAATTAAGATTATTAAATTTGGACGATGAAGTTCAAGATGCTTTACTAAATGAAAGGATTTCAGAACGTCATGCTCGTGCTTTATTAGCATTACCAAAAGATGAACAAAAAAAATGGCTAAAAAAGATTATCGATAAAAGAATGACGGTTCGCCAACTCGATATGGAATTAAAAAAATTAAAAGGAGAATCTCAAGAAGAAGTAAACATTCCACTTGTGAATTTAACTCCTAGTTTAGAAACAATCGTAAATAATGCCGAAGATATTAATCCAGTAAGGGAATTACATGATGTAGAAAGTATGTTAAAACCAAACCAAGAAGAAGTAAAATTAGAAGAACCAGATCCAAAACCTGTAGAAAATTCAACTCCCAATAAATTTTTTAATTTTTTGGAAGATGAAGCAGCTAATATGAACATGACTTCAAATTTGTTATCTAATATACCACCAATCAATCCATTAAATAATGATATAGAAATTTTAGATGATGGATTATCCGAAGCCAAAGAAGAATCAAGTGAAGAATTACCTTTCTTCTTCGCTCCCAAAAATGACAATATGGTTAGTGAAAACACCATTGAAGAAATAAAAGAACCAACAACTCAAGAAGAGATTATTGATCCCGTCTCATCTATTGTGAGATTAGATCCTAATTATGAACAAAAAATAGAAGAAGAAAAAGGAATTGATTTAAAAACAGCGATTAATGAAGTAAGAAAATTAAATGATACTTTAAATGCAAAAGGTTTTCTTATCGAGTTAGAAGAATTGGATTTAATGGATAATTACCAAATAATATTTAAAATAAAAAAATAGAGAAAATGTAGGGAATAAAATGAACCCTTTGTCAAGGACTAAGTAAAAAAGAGAGAGTTTAGGCAATGGATTTGAATAGATGATTTCGGTATTGAACTGGAGTCATCTTTTTTAGATTCCATTGATAT
>CAOKKL010000037.1 GCA_948469065.1 uncultured Mycoplasmatota bacterium
ATTACTTTGTCATACTTGAAAATAAATAGTCCTATTAAAAGAATACTAAGAATTAAAAAAGTTATTTTTTGTTTCATGATACACCTCTTTGTTATTATGAAGAAAAATAGATAAAATATTTACTATCTAATTATCACTAAGTATATCATATTTTTTCTTATAAATAATTTTTCTTTCTATATTTTAAGAGCTAATAATCAATAAAAAAAAAGAATATCTTATTTACCTTAAAAATATTCTTTTTTTACCTAATGAATAATTTATATACTAAGTTTTAAAAACAAAAAAATTATTTATCATAATCTTTTGTAGTATATTTTGAACATTTTATAAAACCCTTATAATTAAAAACAAAACCATCATGTGATAAAATGACATAGCCATCACAATTTTCATTACCATTTTTTAATTCATCTATGTATCCTTCATTTTTTAATTCTTCTAAAGTAATTTTTAATGCTTGTTTTTCTTCTGGATATAAAAATTTTGCTTCTACATATTTTTCAGAAATATTAATTAATTTTTCTTCCAATTGTCTATATTCAATCGTTTTACTTTTATATAAAAAGCCAAATACTGTTAATAAAACCACCAGAGAAAATAATATTCCACCCCAGATGATACTAACACGATTCATTTGTTTTAAATTCATATTTACTCCTCAAATCCATTCGTTTTATATTTTTGACATTTAATATAAGCTTTTGCTTCTCCATTTTCAAATAATACATAACCATCACATTCTTTTTGTTCCTCAATTGGTTTTAACATAGTAGTATCAAGTAAGCCTTGTTTTTTCATTTTAGAAATCGTAATTTTAATATCGGATTCTGAATTATAGTATAAATTATAATAATCAATTCCAGCTTCTAAAACATTATTTTCAACATCGATATAATGAAACGTATTAATAGAATTATCATTTGGTAATGAAGGATTATTTTTTTCATCATTTAATCCATGATACATACGCATGATATTAAAAATTGCAATCAGCAAAAATGCAAAAAGAATAGAACTAAAAATCACCATTTCTTTGATACTCCAACCATTTCGATTAAGCCCCATTTGATACACTCCTAAGAATTCACATTTTGTCTTTCAGGAATAAAGAAAGGTCCAAATTCAATTGCATTAAAATCTCGATGATAACGATAAACTTTATAACCTAATCCAAGACACATATAAGTATATGACATATTATTTTTTTCTTCTTCACTCAATTTATCAAATTCACTTACTTTCATAGTTTTTTCAAGTTCTTTTGAAGAATTATATATTCTTACTTCTTCTTTTAAACAAAACATTGCATTATTTCCTTTTTTCACTCTAAAATAGTCCATCACAACAGTAAATACCCAAGCAGCAAGAAAGACAATTAATAATATTTTTAAAACAAATTTCACTTTATTTTTCATATACTTTTCCTCCAAAGATTAATCATATTATAACGAAAAAAGAATTGCTCTGCAAGTTAGAGCGATAAATGAATGTCAACCAAAAAAATGAAAAAAACCTATGATTTCTCATAAGGTTTTAATAAAAGCATTAAGCTAATTCTATTTCTGCTCCAGCTTCTTCTAATTGTGCTTTAATTTGATTTGCTTCATCTGCAGGAACGTTTTCTTTAATATTTCCTCCATTATCAGCAAGTGCTTTTGCTTCTACAAGTCCAAGACCTGTAATTTCTTTTAATAACTTAATAACTGCAATTTTATTTCCTCCAGCATTCTTTAGAACAACTGTTTTTGCAGCATTATCTGCACCAGCAGCATCTCCAGCAGGTGCAGCAGCAACTGCTACAGCATCTGGATTTACTCCAAATTCTTCTTTCATTGCATCAACTAATTCTTTTACTTCAAGAATAGTCATTTCTTTTAAAGCACTAATAAAATCTTCTTTTGTTAATTTAGCCATTTTTCTTCTCTCCTTCTATTTTTCTAAATTTTCAGCATATTGGTTTAATCCAATTGCAAGTTTGTTTACATGTTCCATCATACCACGGCATAACATTGTAAGAAGTCCTTCATAAGATGGAATACTAGCATATTCTTGAATGGTATTTAAATCAGCAACATTACCGCTTAGAATACCAATTCGAATATTCATTTTATCATGTTCTTTGGCAAAATCTGATATTACTTTAATTGGTTCTAATAAATTTTTACCAAAAAGAATTGCATTTGGTCCTTCTAAGAAACCTTCAAAACTGATATTTTGTTCATCCAAAGCTCTTTTTAATAAAGTATTTTTATAAACTTTAACAATTGCATCAGTATCTCTTAATTTTTTTCTCAAATCACTAAGTTCCGAAACAGTTAAACCTTGATATTGAAAAAGAATAACACTTTCACTAGATTTCATATTTTCTAAAATCTCATTTACAGTTTCCTTTTTTGATTCAAGAATTTTTGCGCTTGCCATATAATCCTCCTTTTCCATTTATCTAAAAAAGCTTATCCCATTTGGACAAGCTTAAAAATTACTTACTTTTAAGTGTCCCTCGGTAGGATTATTAAGGAATTCCCCCTACTGTCTTTGGGTTGTTTGCTTTTCTAGTACGTATTATATGAAATGAATCATTAAATGTCAAAAGAATTTTTATCTACACGAATACCAGGACCCATTGTAGCAGATAAACTTACAGATTGAATAAATTTACCTTTTACGGTAGCAGGTTTCATTTTAGAAAGTGTAGAAACAACATATTGCATGTTTTCTTTTAACTTTGTATCATCAAATGATGTTTTTCCAATAATTCCATGAATATTACCATATTGATCAGTTCTAAATTCAACCATACCTTTTTGAATGTCAGTAACTGTTTTTCCAGGTGTAGGTGTAACGGTATTTGTTTTTGGATTTGGCATTAAACCTTTTGGTCCTAAAATTTTACCAATTTTACCTAACGCTGGCATCATATCTGGTGTAGCAACAATGATATCAAAGTCAAACCAATTTTCTTTTTGAATTTTATCAATTAATTCAACTTCCCCAACATAATCAGCACCAGCTTTTTTTGCTTCTTCAGCTTGTGCACCTTTTGCTATTACTAAAATACGTTTGGTTTTTCCAGTACCATGAGGTAATACAAAAGAACCACGTAATTGTTGGTCAGCTTTTTTGGGATCAACATTTAGTTTTACAGCAAAGTCTACTGACCCATCAAATTTAGTTATTGATGTTTCTTTGACAAGTTTAATTGCTTCTTCTAAAGAATATTCTTTATTCTTCTCTAATTTATTTGAAGCTTCCACATATTTCTTACTAAACTTTTTCATAATTTCCTCCTAACTGTGGTTTATTAGCGGACTTTTTTTGAATCGAAATTATTCTTCTTCAGATTCTGATTTTTCTTTACCTATAACTTCTACTTCAGCACTAATTTCAGCTTGTGCAGAAGCTTCCATCTCAGCTAATTCTTCTTCTCGTTTTTCTCGCAATGCTTCTTCTTTTTGAGCTTCTTTAGCATGATCCATTAATTCTTGATCATTTAATCCTTTAATTGCAATACCCATATTTCTTGCGGTTCCTTCAATGATATTCATTGCCTCTTCCACAGTATAAGCATTTAAATCTGGCAATTTTGTTTCAGCTATTTTTCTTAATTCATCAATCGTAATTGTTGCAACAATTTCATTTGCACCTTTTTTACTTCCTTTTGTAATCTTAGCAGCTTTTTTAAGCAAGAATCCAGCAGGTGGAGTTTTTAATACAAAATCAAAAGTACGATCATCATATACATTTATTTCGCATGGAACTACATCACCCATTTTGTCACGAGTTTTATCATTAAATTGTTGACAAAATTCTTGAATATTAATTCCAGCAGGTCCTAAACAAGTTCCAACTGGTGGAGCTGGTGTAGCTTTTCCTGCTTCAATTTGTAATTTAATTTTCTTTACGACTTCTTTGGCCACGAAAGACACCTCCTATATAATTATTTTTCTAACGTGTAAGTGGTATGGGCAAGTCCGCACTTTCCCTCCCACTTAAGGGCTCTTATAAAAATATATAATCGCACTATCGATATTATCACAAAACATAATCATTTTCAAGAAAAATTATTAAATTGTTCTACTAAGATAGTAACAATCTTTTTCCTTTTTTTCGAGAAAAATCATATTTTCTTTAAAATGATTCGATAAATCTTTTAAAAACAAAAAGGTTACTGCATCCTTATCAAATGTAAATTTCACCTTAATATTAGCTCGTTCTTTTTTAGAAAAAAGTGTAAAAATTAGTCGTTCATAAAATAATTTTCTTTCAAATAAACTTAATTTATTAGCAATAGGAATTAAGTAATCTGAAGCAAATTTCATTTTACATTCCAAAGCGGTTAAATCAGGTTCTAAAATAGTTTGAATTGTTTTTTTGTTTGTTGCTTCTTTAAAAATCATTTCAAAAAAATCATCTAAATAATATCCATAATAAAGAAATCCTAATTGTTCATCTAAAGATTTTACGTAATCAAAATCTAATTCAATCAAATAAGGATAATTATTTCGAACAGTATTTTCTTTTTGATAAGGTGTTTTCCCAAAATAGGACGTAATCATTCCTACCTGATTTACCATTAAATCTAAAAGAGGATTTATATAAAACCAGCCAAAATCACCATGCACAATCATTGCATAATGAGGAATTTCTTTTGTAGTTGCTTTAATTATTTTAGATTCGATATGAATTCTTTTTAGCACTCTTTTATAATAAGAGCAAAGAGATAAACATACAATATTTTTATCAATCATTTTAAATACAGCTTGAAATTGCTTCAATTGTGTTTCATAATCAGCAAAAAAATAATTCAAATCTCTTTGAAAAAAAGATGCTAATCCCCGATAGATATATCTTATTTTCAAATCCTTACTCCAATGTTCATTCATTGTTTTAATAAAAGCATTTATTTCTTTATTTAGTTTTTCATCCATAAAAAATCACAAGTGATTATTCTATAGATTAGAAATCAAAAAATGAAATTATTAGTGTTATAAATTTAAATGTTAAAAAAAGAACAAAACCGTTCTTTTTTAAATTTTATTAACTTGATATAATTCCACTTCAACAGGAGTTTCTTGACCAAATAAATCAATTAATACATTAAGTCTTCCATTATCTAAATCCATCGTATCAACAGTTCCCATCATACCTTTAAATGGTCCATCAACAATATTTACTTTATCTCCAACAGAAAGTTCACTTTCCATATCCATACGACTCATACCCATATTTGCTAAAATACGATCGATTTCTTGAGGTAATAAAGGTGTTGGTTTAGCTCCTTTTCCACTAGAACCAATGAATCCAGTTACTCCTGGAGTATTACGAATCACATACCAGGCTTCATCACTCATTATCATTTCAACAAGTACATAACCAGGAAACATTTTCTTTTTCTTTTCCTTTTTTACCCCATCTTTTACTTCTATTTCTGTTGTCTCAGGCACAATGACGCGAAAAATATAATCTTGCATGCCCATTGATTCTGTACGCATTTCAAGTTTTTCTTTAACACTTTCCTCATGTCCACTATAAGTGTTAACAACATACCATAATTTTTCCATTAAAACATCCCCTTTACACCAGATAAAGCTAAATTAAGAAGTAAGAAAAATAATACTAATAATCCGCAAAAAACGATAGTTGCTAAAGTATATTTCATAACATCTTTAAATGATGGAAAAGATACTTTTTTTAGTTCCATACGAACTTCTTTCAAATAACCATTTTTCTTTTCTTTCGTTACCGTCTTTTTTGATTTTTTTTCTTTTAATTCCTCTTTCTTTTTTACCATTTCATCCACCTCAAAAATTTTTCCAAAATAAAAACACGTCCGTGTTTCTTATGCTTAATCTATCACAAATTAAATAAGAATTCAAGACTTTCGATAAAAAAAGAAATAGAAAAAAACTACTTTTTTTAAAAAAGTAGAATTTAAAAAAGATTAAATATTTTTTTCTAAATTTTATCTAATTTTTATCGCTCAAATACATTTATTTTCCAATCATCATTCATTAATACAAGTTCAAGAGGATAACTTTCATAAGAATTACAGTTTTCATCTTTACAATTTGTAACACTTGCATTTATTTTATCATCGGATGCAGATATTAAGCGAAAAGAAGTTGAAGTAACATTAATTTTTGCAATTGCACTATCTAAATATATAGAATCAAAAGCATTTTTTTCCATCATATAAAAAGTATGATTGTTATCATTTTTTAACAATGTCATTTTGTTAAAAACAGTAGAATAAATTTCTTCTGTAACAAGTTTATTTAATTTTTCAAGAAATTGTTCATCAAAAACAGTATATTTTTCATCTTCTTCATCCGTTTTTGTCTTATCAATATCTTGTAGTTTATATACATAAGAATCATAAAATAAACTTTGAAGTTCCTCTTTTTTTAACTTAACAATGGATTCCAATTCTTCTTTTGATAATGTTGTAGAATTTATAAATTCTAATTCATCATCAGATGGAAAAACGATTGGGTCAATAATAATTTCTTCTCCTTTTTCTTCTTTTTGAAAAAAGTGAAAACTAACTAAAATAACAAAAACAAATAATAATAATAACGCCCCAATTACTAACCATTTATTATTTAACATTTTTTTCATTTTACATATCCTCTCTTAACATTTCACGAATTTTATTTTTTATACGTTGCATTGTATTATCAACTTGTTTGGGAGTTTTATTCAAAATCAATGCAATATCTTGATAACTTAACCCTTGAACCATAAATTCATAAACTTCATATTCCATAGAAGATAATATTTTTTTTATAGAATCTAATAACTCGTTAAAATCTTCTTGACTAGAAATTTTTTGTAATGGATCTTTGTTTTTATGATCTTGAATCATCTCAACCAATGGCGTTTGATAATCTCCATAAGCATGATCAAGTGAAATCGATTCTAATAACATTTTATTTTTAAGTCTTCCAGCTTTTAATATAGCATTTTGAAGTCTACGTTCTACACACAAAGAAATAAAAGTAGACATTTGCACATTTTTTGATTCATCAAATCGATTTAGCGAATCGGCAAATCCAACTAATCCTTCTTGATATAAATCATTATACTCTACTCCGAGTTTTTTTGCAGTATAAAAATATTTTTTAATAATGACATCAATAATATATTTATACTTTTGATATAAAATATCTTTTGCTTCTTCACTGGATTCACAAATCAAACTATATAACTCACTATCTGAATATTCTTGATATTCCATCTCATTAATCATCTCCCAACATATGAAAAATTAAAATTCCAGCGGCGACACTTGCATTTAAACTATTTATTTTACCATTCATTGGGATTGATATAAGTTCATCACTCTTTTTTTGTACTAATTGATGAATGCCTTTTCCTTCATTTCCAATAATTAAAGCTTTCTTAGAAGAATAAGAAACAGAACGATAGTCTTTTCCATTCATCACGGAAGCATAAACAAAAAAATCATTTTTTTGAAGTTCTTGAATTGCATTTACAATATTGTTTACTAAAATAATAGAAACACGATCCAAACTTCCAGCACTCACTTTCATTACAGTTTCATTGATTCTAACGCTACGATCTTTTGGTAGAATAATATATTTTATTCCTGCAGCTTCTGCACTTCTAATAATCGCACCGAGATTATGTGGATCTTCTAAATGATCTAAAATTAAAACAAAAGTATCATGGAAGCATTTTTCTAACGAGTCATATTGATACTCATCAATTTCTAAAACAATGCCTTGATGATTTCCTAACACCATCCCATTCATTCGTTCCTTGGAAATTATTTCATATCGAATATGATTTTTTTCTAAATAATTTTTAATAGTAAAATTTTTAGTATGTTGAGATGAAATATATGCTTTTCGAACTTTTTTTGGATCTAAGTCCATTAAAACATTTTTTCCATATACAAGCATGATATCACCCCAAATTTGCTATATAATACAATATTTCAAAAAAAAAAGCAATTCATAAAAAAAGGAAACAGAATATCGTTTCCCTTAGATATTATTTTTCAATATCGTTAATACCTATAAATATTAGAATAATATCGAAAAATATACCGTGCACTAAATAATACCTGTGTGCACATTATTATTATGAGAAAGAAAAATTATTTTATATCTCCTATTTTTTCCAATTTTTGCGAATTAATAGCAATTCCTATTACAAATACATAAGAGATAAGATATAACCAAACCATCAAAATAACGAATTGCGCAAGACCACCATACAAATTGGCGTAATGAGCAAAATGATTAATATAATAAGAATAAATCATTGTAATAAAGATAAAACCGAAGGTTGTAAATAATGCACCATAATTATTGGTTTGACTAGAAATAGGTCGGTCAGGTGCCATGGTATAAATAATTTTGATTAAGAAAAAAATAATAAACCAAGAAATAGGACCTTTCATTAATTGAATTAAAAATACAATTGAATTCGTAACGGTTGCATTTAAATTAACATATTGAATCATATTAGCAATTTTTGTTCCAAATATTGGAATAAAAATTAAAAATAAGAAAAGTAAAATTAATATAAAAGTCATAATAATAGCTTTAATTTTTCTTCTTAAGAACGACGAATTTGGAATATTATACATTTCATTTGAAGTTATAATAATAGAAGAAGCTCCATTACTTGCTGCATAAAATCCAATAAGTAAAGTAATAAAAAATTGAAAATTAAGATCAACATGACTTACAATGGGAATAATTAAATCAGAAACTTCTGCTCCAAAAGCTTTTGTCATAAAATTTGTAATAAAATCAAAAGATAAATGAAAAAAAGAAGCGCCATAAGCAAGTAAGGTAATAGTTGGCACAATTGCTAATAAAAAGAAATAAGCAAGTTGTCCAGGCAAAATTAGCATTTCAGGTTGTCTTATCATACTCCAAATTTGTTTTAAAAATTTTTGTACTTTTAAAATCATTTTTCCTGTTCCTCTTTTTTAATTCCTTTTTGTTTTTTTACCTCTTCGATTGCTTCATTTATGGCATCTTCAACAGATTTCATATCATTCTCAATCATACTATATCCGATACTAGCACCAAAATCATAAGGCAAATTTTTAAATTCACGATTTAATTTAAAAATATAGTTCGTAACTTGTTTTTGTTGATAACCGATTAAATAAATCATGTATTCGTTCCCATCTGTTCGCATGATATCAGTATTGTCTAATTGTGTTTTAATTAAAATATTCGCTGCTGCTTTAATTTGTTTATCTCCTTCTTCATAACCAACTGTATCATTAATATCATGTAAACGATCTAAATCCATCACAATAATAGTTTGTGGATAAATTGTATTCTTATTCCAAATAGAAATATTTTCATTCAAATAATTACGATTTTTTAAACTAGTCAATTGATCGATATATTTTAATTTTTCTTCCTTTTTCAATTTATTAATTAGATGAATATGTTTTGATGAACGATATATGATATAAATTAAAATTAACGTAATGATGATAATCGAAAT
Source organism: uncultured Mycoplasmatota bacterium (assembly GCA_948469065.1). GTDB lineage: Bacteria > Bacillota_I > Bacilli_A > RF39 > UBA660 > MGBC162267. Next base: position 9,502 of record CAOKKL010000037.1, read on the forward strand.
AGAATATTGAGCAATTTTACCTAAAATAGTACCATTTTTAACAGTTAAAACATAATTATAAGATCCAACATTACTCATGTAATTTTCATCTAAATAATTGAAATAACGCACAAATAACTTTTGGAATACATCATTAGAAGTAGAACGAAAATTATAAATTGCTTCTAAATTTCCTGTATAACGATTTGTATAATTTTTTAAAATATTTTTTTGATAATATTGACTACGTTCATGATCCATGATAAGGATGCCTTTTTTCTTTATCACATTTTTTAAACCTTTTTCACCTTCATAAGTTTCAATGTTTAAACCTGAAATTGCCTTTAAACGACTGAATAATAAAGTATTATCTTCAACATATATTGTCTCTTCTTTTAATGATTTAAAAGAAGAAACTACAAGCGAATTTTCTACAGGTAATAAAATATCATAAGATAGCAATAAATTGGTTGGTAAATCATTTCCTTCGGAAGTAAAATTTTGATATTCAAAATATAGATCTACTTTTTTATTGTTAATATCTGTAACTAATTTTTTATAATTCGAATATCGTTTAAAATTAAAATCAATTTTACTAAATTCAGAAAATTCATTTAAATAGCTTGCTACAATTCCTCCAAAATCTCCTCCTGTTAATATTTCATAAGGATGATTATTAATAAAACCATAATTATAAGTAACACTTTGAAGACGATCTACTTCCGCTTGGGTAATATTTAAATTTTGAATAAAAGCTTGAAACTCTTGTTTATAATAAGAATTTTTAAAATCTTGTTGTTTCCATCTTTGAAAATATTTTTTTAAAACGTTACTAAAATGAGGATTTCCATCCATATCTAGTGTCATATTATAATATCGAGTAATAGAAGAAAAATGATAATTAATTCGATAATCTTTGGCTAGAATTACATCAATATATTCCATTCGAGGAACAATGATCGATTGTATCTCTACACCTTCATCTAAAGCTTTAATTAATTCTTCTTTCGTATTATAAGTAATAAGGGATGGAGATACATCCATTAATTCTTGAACATATGATACATTACTACTTAAAATACCAATTTTTTTCTCTTTTATATTTTTAACATCTAAAACTAATTCTTTTTTCTTAGAAACTAAAACATAATGATCTTGATAAAAATTAATTTCATTGGCTCTTAAAACATTAGAAATTCCAAAAGAAATCCCACTTGTCGTTTCATTTGTTTTATATGTAATAGAATTTACTTTTAAATTATGTTCACTTGTAAAATCGGATACAAAATCATAAAAAATTCCTACTCCTTTTGATCCAAATATATTTGAATCATTGACTACAGAAACATTTAAAACTTTATTTAAATTACTATTAAGCCATTCATTTTCTAGAGGAGTCAATCTTGTTGGGTCATTTAAAATTCGAAAAAGAATATAAATGGCAATACTAAATAGCGAACACAGCAAAACAGTCCAAAATATTAATTTTCTTGATTTTTTCATATTATTCTCCATTTTCTATCGGAGAATTATTACTCCAGATAAAATTATCGCTACTAGCATTTTTTGCTCCCATTAAAGTATAGGCATCTACTGTTGAAGCATCTTGTGATACAGTTACGTTGAAATCATATAATTTTTTATATTTTCCATCCATTTCTTGATAAGCGTCCACTAATTTATTTTGAGCATCAATCAAAGAAACGGTGCCATCAAAAACAGCTACTACATAAATAATTTTTCCTTTTACATCGACCGAAACATTTAAAGTATGCTCCGAGCGAATAGAATCCATCATTTTATTTTTATCTACTTCTTCAAAAGGAAGAGAAGAAATATCATTTAAACGATCTCCATAACTAGATTTTGAAGTACCGAAAAAATATTTAAACATAACTCCCATTATTATAAAGATACATATTATAACTACAATTGCTAAAACAAACATCACACGATTTTCTTTCCAAAGATTTTTTATTTTATTCATAATCCACCTCTTTAAATTATAATAATTATATCTTAAAATATCATATTTTTAAAGACATCTAATAAAGATTTAAAAAAAGAAAAGCATAACTATAATTATGCTAACGATTATTACGAAAACGTAATTTAGGATCTAGAATAGATTTTCGAATGCGGATTTCACTTGGAGTTACTTCTACATACTCATCTTCTTCAATAAATTCTAAAGCTTCTTCCAAAGTGAATTTTTTGGCTTTTGTTAAATTAATCGCTTCATCTGCTCCACTAGAACGAGTATTGGTTAAATTTTTATTTTTACATGGATTCACATCTAAGTCATTATCTCGATTATGAATTCCAATAATCATACCAATATATACTTCCGTAGCTGGTTCGATAATTAAAGAACCTCTATCTTGTAAGTTCCATAAAGAATAACCTAAAGCTTTTCCATTTTCCATAGAAACTAAAACGCCATTTTTTCTACCGCTGATAGGACCTACATAAGGTTTGTAGTTTTCAAAACTACGCACCATAATTCCTTCACCTTTGGTATTTGTAATGAAAGCACTTCGATACCCAATCAATCCACGAGTTGGAGCAGAAAACTCCAAATGTGCATTTCCATCCGTATCTGTGGTAACTACTTCTAAAGTGGCTTTTCTCTCTTGCAAATCGTTGATAATTGTTCCTTGATAATCACCAGGACAATTTATAATTACTCGCTCAAAAGGTTCACATTTTTTTCCTTCTATTTCTTCCATCAATACTTCTGGTTTAGAAACGCAAAGTTCATAACCTTCTCGGCGCATATTTTCTAATAAAACAGATAAATGCAACTCTCCACGTCCACTTACTTTGTAACCATCTGTTCCTGGTAATTCTTCTACTAAAAGACCAACATTTGTTTGAAGTTCTCGTTCTAAACGTTCTTTAATATGTCGAGTCGTTAGAAATTTACCACTTTGACCAGCAAATGGCCCATCGTTAACTAAAAAGTTCATAGAAAGAGTAGGCTTTTCAATAATAATTGGTGGTAAAGCTTGTACATGATCTTTATCACAAATAGTATCTCCAATTGAAATATTAGCACATCCTGCTACAGTGACAATATCTCCAAAAAAAGCTTCCTTTTTTTCAACACGTTGAATTCCTTCTGTAACAAATAATTTAGAAATTCGAAATGATTCCATACTTCCATCATTTTTTGCTAATGTAACGGTGTCTCCACTTTTAATTTTACCTTTATTGATACGACCGATTCCAAGTCTTCCTATATAATCATCATAATCTAAATTAGAAATTTGAAGTTGAAGCGGATCATTTTCATTACCAACAAAAGGTTCTACTTGTTTTAAAATAGTTTCCAAAAGTGGTTCCACATTATTTTTCATCTCAGTTGGAGTATATCCAACGATTCCTTCTTTTGCAATGCCATAAATAATTGGAAAGTCAAGTTGTTCATCACTAGCATTTAAATCCATAAATAAATTAAAAGTCATATCAACAACTTCTTCTGGTCTCGCATCTTTTTTGTCGATCTTATTGATAAATAAAATTGGCTTTAAATTTTGTTCCAAAGCTTTTTTTAAGACAAATTTAGTTTGAGGCATTGGTCCTTCAGATGAATCCACAATTAAAACGACAGTATCAACAGTTCGAATTACTCGTTCTACTTCACTTGAAAAATCGGCATGGCCTGGGGTATCAACAATGTTAATTTTATAATCTTGATAACGAATAGAACAATTTTTAGAATAAATTGTAATACCACGTTCTTTTTCTAAATCATTACTATCCATTACTCTTTCTTGTACTACCTCATGACTTGAAAAAGCACCATTTTGTTCTAAAAGAGCATCGACTAAAGTACTCTTTCCAGCATCGACATGAGCTACCACTGCAACATTAATAATTTTATCCATATAAACACAACCTTCGCTTCTAACTCCAAAAATAATACATCAAAAACTACACTTTTGCAAGAAAAATAAAAAATTGAATTTTAAAATTCTTTGCGTTTTATTTTAATAAATTCATTCAAATTGCCAATACAAGACGAAAACTACCATTTGAAGCAGCATTACCATTTGCAAAACCAAAGGCAAAAACACCAGAATGAATCCCTCGAAAACATTGCGCTCCTCGACTAAACCATGGATTCGTATCATGTACAAAAAAAGTTTCATTTTGGTACCATGAACCAATCTGTCTTGTTTGAGTTCCATAAGTAGAATTAGAAAATGGCCCTATTTCTCCAGTCGCATCTCCAAGTATTCTTCGATTGTAATGTTCGTCATCTATCCCATAGGTATAGGTATCATAATATTTCTTTTCAGGTAATGATATTCCTGTTGCATTTCCTGTGGTTCCACAAAATGGTCCAGAAAAACCACT
>CAOKKL010000038.1 GCA_948469065.1 uncultured Mycoplasmatota bacterium
TAAGAAATAAAAAAATAAAAAGTAAATATCAAAAAGCAACAAAATGGAAAGAAATCGAAAAAATAGTTGAAAATTTATAGGAGGTTATATGGAAGAGAATGTGTTAGATAATGAAAAATTAACTTCCGATGAAATAGAAGAAAATATAAGACCCCAAAGCTTAGAGGAATATGTTGGTCAAAAAGAGATTACCGATAATTTAAAAGTTTTTATTGAAGCCGCAAAAATTCGAAATGAATCTTTAGATCATGTGTTATTGTATGGTCCACCAGGACTTGGAAAAACTACACTCGCTCACATTATCGCTAACGAACTTGAAGTAGGCTTAAAAACAGCAAGTGGTCCTTCCATTGAAAAAAGTGGAGATTTGGCTGCAGTATTGTCTAATTTAGAACCAGGTGATGTTTTATTTATCGACGAAATTCATCGAATGCCAAAATATATTGAAGAAATCTTATATCCAGCTATGGAGGATTTTGAGTTAGATATTGTAATTAATAATGATGGACATAGTAGAAATATTAAAATTGACTTACCACCTTTTACATTGGTCGGAGCAACTACAAGAGCAGGAGATATTTCGGCGCCATTAAGAGATCGGTTTGGAATTGTCTCAAAACTTAATTATTATAATGAAAACGAACTCATTCAAATTGTGAAAAGAACGAGTAGAGTTTTAAAAATGGATATTGAAGAAAAAGCAGCCAAAGAAATTGGGAGTCGTTGCAGAAAAACTCCAAGAATTGCCAATCGTTTGTATAAACGGGTCAGAGATTTTGCACTTGTAAAACATTTGAATTTCATAGATTATGAGACAACGATTGATTCTTTAAATAAATTAAAGGTAGATGAAAATGGATTGGATGCCATTGATATTGAATACTTAAATGCTATTATTTTAAAATTTAATGGGGGACCTGTTGGGATTGAAACCATTGCAACCAGTATTGGAGAAGAAGTAACGACAATTGAAGATGTTGTGGAACCATTTTTATTGCAAGAAGGATTTATTAAGCGAACACCAAGAGGACGTATTGCTACAGAAAAAAGCTATTATCATTTACAAATACCTTATTTTAATGAAACAAAGGAGGAATCAATATGATTTTAAATGGATATGAAACAGCAAATAAAATCAAAGAAGAATTAAAAAAAGAAATTGAATGTTTAAAACAAAAAGAGATTTATCCAAAGCTTGTTGTTTTTCAAGTAGGAGATAATGAAGCTTCTAACATTTATATCAGAAACAAACAAAAAGCTTGTGAAAGTGTGGGAATTATTTTTGAATTAGTGCATTATAAGGAATCTATTACCCAACAAGAATTAGAAAATGCCATTGAGAAAAAAAATCAAGATGAATTAGTACATGGCATACTTGTACAAAGTCCACTACCAAAACATATCAATGAATTACAAGTATTTGAAACGATTCTTCCATCAAAAGATGTTGATGGTTTTACTTCTTATAATATTGGGAAGCTTTGGTGTCATGAAACATGTCTGTTATCTTGTACACCAAAAGGTATCATTCGTATTTTAAAGGAATATAACATTCCAATGGAAGGAAAACATGTTGTAATCATTGGAAGAAGTAATATTGTCGGAAAACCATTAGCTTTATTGTTTTTAGAAGAAAATGCAACTGTTACAATTTTACATTCCAAATCAAAAGATATCGCAAGCATTTCAAAACAAGCCGATATTTTAGTTAGTGCAGTGGGAAAACCAAATTTTGTAACAAAAGATATGGTAAAAGAAAAGGCAGTTGTAATTGATGTAGGAATTAATCGAGTAGAGAATAAAGTGGTAGGTGATGTCGATTTTGAACATGTAAGTCCTATTTGTTCTTATATTACTCCAGTACCAAAAGGTGTTGGACCCATGACCATAGCTATGATTTTAGAAAATGTAGTCATTGCAAGTAAAAATAAATAAAAATTCTTTGTTATTTAAATTTTAAAAAAATATTTTTCAAAAATAAAAAAACATAGGATATTTTAATTTAGGAAGAATAGACAAAATTCTTCTTTTCTTTTATAATAAACGAGGAAGTGAATCTTATGAAATTAGAAGATTTTAATTATAATTTGCCAGAAGAATTAATTGCTCAAACTCCTTTAAAAGATAGAAGTTCTTCTAAATTAATGGTTTTAGATCGTTTTACAGGAGCGATTTCTCATCATGAATTTAAAGATATTATTGATTTTTTAAATCCAGGGGATGTTTTAGTAATTAATAATACCAAAGTAATTCCAGCTAGATTAATTGGAGAAAAAATAGATACTCATGCAAAAATTGAGTTACTTTTATTAAAAGACTGTGGAAACGATCATTGGAAATGCTTATCGCGTCCATTTAAAAGATTAAAAGAAGGAAGTATAATTTCTTTTGGTAATCATAGTGTAAAAGCGGAAGTAATTAATAAATTAGAAGAGGGAATGGTGGAAGTAAAATTAATTTATAATGGCATATTAATGGAAAGGCTAGAAGAATTAGGCCAAATGCCACTTCCTCCTTACATTCATGAAACATTAACAGAAAAAAATCGATATAATACCGTTTATGCTAAAAACTCAGGTAGTGCAGCAGCACCGACAGCAGGCCTTCATTTTACAAATGAATTATTAAAAACCATTCAAGAAAAAGGAATTCAAATTGCTGAAGTTACTTTGCATGTTGGACTTGGTACTTTTCGTCCTGTAGAAACAGAAGACATTTTAAATCATCATATGCATAGTGAATTTTACTTTCTTGATAAAAAAAATGCTGATATTTTAAAGCAAGCAAAACAAGAAGGAAAACGAATTCTTGCGGTTGGAACTACAACAACCAGAGTTTTAGAAACAGTGATACAACAGCAAAAGAGTTTTAAAGAGTGTAGTGGCAATACTAACATTTTTATATATCCTAGTTATCAATTTCAAGCAATTGATGGTTTAATTACCAATTTTCATTTACCAAAAAGTACTTTAATTATGCTTGTAAGCGCTTTTGCAGGAAGAGAAAATGTATTAAATGCTTATCAAATTGCGGTGAAAAATAAATATCGTTTCTTTTCTTTTGGAGATGCTATGTTCATTATAAATCAAAAAAAAGACAATTAAATTTAATTGTACTTTTTTTCATTAAATTCTAAATAAATACTCTTTACAAATTGATGTTCTAACACTTCAACAGCTCCTTGATCTGCTTTTTCTAACTCTTCATTATCAATTAAAAAATAATTGTGTTGTAAATAATCTTTTCCATCATTACTTACGGGGTCATCCCAAGTAAGATCTAAGTGTAACCATTTATCATCTAAGAAAACTGCATTCCAAACATGACCTTCTATTTTTTCTTCTTCTTTTGTAGGAGTTGTAGCAATTTTATAATTTGGAATGTTTAATTTACTTAAAAAAATTGCCATTACATCTGTATATCCATTACATGTTGCATATCCATTTATCAAAGGACCATATGCAGTAAAAGAACGATATTCAGATTCACCAGTTTCATTTCTTGTAATATCATACTTAGTAATGCTGATAATATAATCATGAAATGTTTTAATTTTATCATATGTACTCATTTCTTCTCGGATATGACTTTTCATATAATTATTTATTTTCTCTTCAATTTGATTTATTTCAGAATCTGTATATAAGCGTTCTACTTGAATGGTAATTTCACCCGATTCTAATAAACTTGTTTTTAAATTAGAAAAGCTATGATAGGGATGGACAAAATTATTTAAATGTGTCAAACTTTCTTGATCTAAACTAATTTCTTTCATATCCGAAATACAAGAGGTATATTCACTAGGACAATAAAAGGTAAGTCGTTCCCAACCCGAATTTATAATGGTATAAATAATATTTTTTAAATCTCCTTTACTATATGGCATAAAATGATTGGTATTTTGAACAAAAAGAAAATGATCTTCTTTTTTATAAGAATCTGTTTCTTTTGGAGCCGAAACACTTTTTGTTTCAATAAAAAAAGATAAAGTCGAACTAATCTTGTCCATTTGACTTAATAAAAAAATTAAAAAAAGACAACAACAAATTGGAATGAATTGACGTTTAAACCATTTCAAATGAATCAACCACTTTCTATCAAAATCATATCATTAAAAAATGAAGTAATCAAATAATTACTTCATCTCTTTTACTTTTTGTGACAATCTTGATTTTTGACGATCAGCTGTATTTTTTTTCATTAAACCTTTACTTACAGCTTGATCAATATATTTTTGTGTATCTGCAAATAATTTTGTTGCTGTTTCTTTTTCATTTTTTTGGATTGCTTTATCACAATCTTTCATTAAATTTTTTACACGAGCTTTTAATTCATGATTATTTTCCGTTTTTTTAGCAATTACTTTAATTGCTTTTTTTGAACTTTTAATATTAGCCATAAATATCTCCCTTCTGTACTTAATTCAAGTATCATTTTAACAAAATTATATGCTGAATGCAATGAAAAAGTACATTTTTAAGAAAATTAGAGTGCGTTCTCGAAAAATTTTTGCAAACAAAAAATGATTCATAAGAAAAAAGAAGAAGTGCATACTAATAAGGGTGAATGAAATGAAACAATTTTTATTTTTAGATGCGGCAAAATTAAAAGAAAATCCAAAATTATTCGTTGGAGAAAAACATTTAAAAGACCAAAATATTTTACACTATCAAGTATTAGATAAAGACAAAAAAGAAATTAAAAAAGAACCTGGAGATTATTTTATGCTTCAATTTTCAGATCAAATACTAAATAAAAATACTTCTGCTTTAAAACGAGAGATAAAAAAAGTTGTTAATTTATTTTTAAAAAAATATCATAAAGAAAAACCGATTTTAGTCGTGGGACTTGGAAATGAAAGTATTTTAGTGGATTCGTTTGGAAGTGAAGTAACCAGTAAAATGATTGCTACAAATCAATACAATGATTTTTTAACGATACCGAAAGTTGCTTTGTTTAATCCAGATGTTACTTCTAAAACCGGAATTTCATCTTTTCAATTGATTCAAATGGTAGTAAAAGAAATGAATCCCGATTTAATTATTATGATAGATTCTTTAGCCACCAAAGATTCCTCTTATTTAAATCGTGTAATTGAAATAAGCGATACAGGAATTATTCCAGGAAGTGCATTAAGAGCAAACAAAGAAATTAATAAAAATACATTTCAAATTCCTATTTTAAGTATTGGGATTCCTTTTTTATATCAAAGTAAAGAAGGACTATTTTCTCATATTTATTTGGATCAAGAAATTCATGTACTTTCAAAAATGATTGCTGAAAGTTTAAACGAAATACTTTTCTTTTAATTCGACATATTCTGTAAATTTTTCACCATATAATAATGGAGAAAGGAATATGCCTATGAAAAAAAGATTTATTGGAAAACGGAGTAAAAAGAATATAAAAATCATCCCTTTTTTTTCTTTCTTACTCTTTTTCTTTTTTTTAAGTTTTCATTTTTTTGCAACATCTTGGAAAAATAGTTTAACCAAAGAAGAAGTTTTGGATATGATGTTTCATAATGAAATGGGAAATAATGATTTTTATAATTTTTTAAAAATGAATCCAACCGAATATCTATTTTCTTCTGCAATGGGCATACATTTACCAAAAAGCGAGAGTATATTTGAAGAAGAAGAGGAAATTGGACCAACTTATGAGTATGTTCCAGATCCTAGTCCCAAAACGATAGCCAAAGATCCATTCATTTATATTTATAATACTCATCAAACGGAAGGCTATAATATGGCTGGAATGAGTGAATACGATATTACACCAACGGTTTTGTTTGCCAGTTATTATTTAAGAGAAAAGCTAAATGATTTTGGACTTCCAACCCTTGTTGAAACTGGCAACATAAGTGAAATATTAAAAGTAAATGGATGGAATTATGGTTCTTCTTATAAAGCAAGTCGTTATTTGTTTTTAGATACTTTTGAAAAAAATAAAACATTACAATACTTTTTAGATATTCATCGCGATAGTGCAAGTTATGATAAAACAACGACTGAATACAATGGGAAAAAATATGCCAAAATATTATTTGTTATTGGAAAAGAACATGAACAATATGAAAAAAATTTAAATTTTGCCAATCATTTAAATGAAAAACTAAAACTTAAAATTGGTACAATTTCTCGGGGCGTTATAGGAAAAGAGGGGAAAAATGTCAATGGAATTTATAATCAAGATATTCATCCGAATACTCTTTTATTAGAAATTGGTGGAAAAGATAATACCATTATTGAAGTTACGAATACAATGGAAGTTTTAGCTTCCGTATTAAAAGAATATATTGAGGAAAATTAATATGGAAAAAAAGAAAAAAACAAATTGGTTCTTTCGAATCGTTGTCTTATTATTTATTTTATATTTATCGATATCTATCGCAATGGAAACTGGTTATTATGAATCCAAACTAAATGAAAAAACGATGCTAACCGAAGAAGGAATCAAACAATTTGAACAAGATATTCGAGATGGCAAAAAAGTTGATATTAATAATTATGTAACGGAAAAAAATCGAGATTTTTCAAACAACACTACAAAAACGGGAGTCTTTTTTGCTTCCATTATTCAAGATTTTATGTCCAAAGGAATTACTGGAATGGCAGACATCTTTAAAAAATTATTTACATAGGAAAACATAGCTTTTCCTTTTTCTATTTCTTTAGTATAATAAATTTAGGTGAGTTACATGATACGACAAGAAAATATTCGAAATTTTTCTATTATTGCCCATATTGATCATGGAAAAAGTACACTGGCAGACCGTATTTTAGAAGAAACTGGAAGTGTTACGAAAAGAGAAATGAAAGAACAATTGCTTGATAGTATGGATTTGGAGCGAGAACGAGGAATTACAATTAAATTAAATGCTGTTTCTTTACCTTATGAACAAAATGGAGAAACATATCTTTTAAATTTAATTGACACTCCAGGACATGTCGATTTTTCTTATGAAGTAAGTCGATCTTTAGTCGCTTGTGAAGGAGCAATTTTAGTGGTTGATGCTGCTCAAGGAATTGAAGCGCAAACTCTGGCCAATTTATATCTTGCTTTAGAACAAAATTTAGAAATTATACCTGTTATTAATAAAATAGATTTACCCAATGCTAATATCCCAAAAGTCAAAGAAGAATTAAAGAAAGTATTGGGATTTCAAGAAGATGAAATTTTATTGTGTAGTGGAAAAACAGGAATTGGTGTGAAAGAATTAATTGAAGAAATTATAAAACGAGTACCAGCCCCTTCCATACAAAATCAAGAACCATTAAGAGCATTAATCTTTGATAGCTATTTTGACCCTTACAAAGGAGTAGTTGCTTTAATTAAAGTAGTAGATGGTTCTGTAAAATGTGGAAATACGATTAAAATGATGGCCTCAGGAAGTGAATTTCTTGTAACCGAGCTTGGAGTACATCATCCAAAAGAAGAAAAAGTAAAAGAATTACGTTGTGGAGAGGTAGGGTATCTTTGTGCTAGTATAAAAGATATTAGTAGTATTCAAGTAGGAGATACCATAACTTTAAATGAATTAGAAGCAAAAGAGCCGATTAAAGGATACAAACCGATGAAACCAATGGTTTATTCTGGAATTTTTCCAATTGAACCAAATAAATATGAAGCATTAAAAGAAGCATTTATCAAATTAAAATTAAATGATGCTGCTCTTACCTTTGAGCCAGAAACCTCAGAAGCCTTAGGATTTGGTTTTCGAGTTGGCTTTTTAGGATTACTTCATATGGATATCATTATGTCAAGAATTGAAAGAGAATTTGACTTGGATTGTATTGCTACTAGTCCAAGTGTTATTTATGAAATTACTTTGACCAATAAAGAAGAAATTACAATTGATAGTCCAAATAAAATGCCTGAAAGTGTAAAAATGGAAGAAATTAGAGAACCGTATATTTATACAAATATTATTGTTCCTTCAGAATATATTGGAGCTATTATGGAACTTTGTCAAAACAAAAGAGGAATTTATCAATCCATGGAATATATTGATGAAACAAGAGTTAATATTCATTATGAAATTCCACTATCTGAAATTGTTTATGATTTTTTTGATAAATTAAAAAGTACTACCAAAGGATATGCCTCTTTTGATTATGAAATAATTGGATATCGTCCTAGTAAACTTGTTAAAATGGATGTCTTATTAAATGGCGAAATTGTGGATGCGCTTTCCATTATCGTCCATAAAGATTTTGCATATTCTAGAGGAAGAGCTATAACCACAAAATTAAAAGAATTGATTCCTCGTCAATTATTTCAAGTACCAATTCAAGCAAGTATTGGTTCTAAAGTGATTGCCAGAGAAAATATAAGTGCAATGAAGAAAAATGTACTGGCAAAATGTTATGGTGGAGATATCACTCGAAAAAGAAAATTATTAGAAAAACAAAAAGAAGGAAAAAAACGGATGAAAATGGTAGGAAGTGTTGAAGTTCCTCAAGAAGCATTTTTAGCTGTTTTAAGTGAAGAAAAGTAGGTGTAACAAAATGAAAATAAAAGATTTATATATCCAATTAGCATTGACGTATCGTTTATCATTACATTCAATGATGAAAATAACAGGAAAGAGTCATGAAGAAATATATAACGAATTTATTTTAGGTTCTGACTATTTCCATGCACTTCAGTATTTATTTGAATCTGAAACAGCTAAAGAAGATGAAACTTTGACGAAACAAAACTACCTGATGGCCAAAAGTTTTATAAAAAAATATAAGTGTGGAAGTAAAGAAGTAAAGCAAAGATTAATTTTTCTATTATATGATGTTGAATATCAAATGAAAAAAATAAAAGCTAAAATTTTAAATAATGAAAATTTAGATGAAGATGATAAAAATACTTTGACAAAATATCGAATAAAATATGGTCTTTCAAAATGAGAGCTGTTTATATACACATTCCATTTTGCAAAAGTATTTGTAGTTATTGTGATTTTTGTAAAATGTTTTATCATACTGGTTGGGTAAATAAATATTTAAAAGTTTTAAGAACTGAAATGAAAGACCAATATTTGGGAGAAAAAATTTCTTCCATTTACATTGGAGGAGGAACACCATCTTGTTTATCGGAAGAAGAAATAATATATTTGTTAGATTCGATTCAGATCTTTCATAAAGCCAAAGATTGTGAAATTACATTTGAATGTAATGTGAATGATATTACCAAAGAAAAATTAGCTATTTTAAAATCTTATGGAATCAATCGTCTTAGTATTGGTGTCGAATCCTTTCAAGAAAAAAAATTAATATTAATGGGAAGAAATCATACTTTTTTAGAAGTTCAAGAAAAAATGAAAATGATTCGTGGGATGGGATTTCGGAATATTAATATTGATTTGATTTATGGATTTTACAATGAAACAAAACAAGATATCAAAGATGATTTAAAAAAAGTATTAAAGCTAAAACCAGAACATATTAGTACATATAGTTTAATTTTATCTGAACATACTTTATTACATGTCAATAAAATACCTTGCATTTCTGATGATTTGGATGCGGAATTTTATTGGTATATATGTGGTAAATTAAAACATCGTAACTACAATCATTATGAAGTATCTAATTTTGCCAAAAAAGGATATGAATCAAAGCACAATTTAAGCTATTGGAATAACTTAGAGTATTATGGATTTGGTCTTTCGGCTTCTGGTTATTTAGAAGGGGTAAGATATATGAATACTTTTAATTTAACCAAATACTTAAATCATCAAAACGATGGAAAAAAGGAATTACTGACACAAAATGATATTATGGACAATGAAATTATGTTAGGGCTTCGTAAATTAACGGGAATTAATCGAAATGATTTTGAAAAAAAATTTGGAAAAAAGATAGAAGAAGCGTACCCGATTCATCCTTTAATCAAAACTAAAGATTTAATTGAAAAAGATGGATATATTTTCATCAATCCGGACAAAATATATGTAATGAATGAAATTCTCATGAAATTAATATAGGTCTGGTGATCGTATGAAAAAATTCATCTTTTTGCTTTTTTTATTAGCATTTCCATGTTTTGTTAGTGCTTCAAGTGCTTATATCAAAAACTTTGAAGTCATGAATGGGCGATTAAGTATTCCTTTTCAACAAAAGAATAATATCTATACGATTTATTTAAATGATGGAGCTAATACTTTAGAATATGTTTATGAATTAGAAGATGAAAATTCAAAAATTGAAATCCTAAATCAAGAATATATTGAAGGGATTGAAAATATTTTTACTATCAAAGTAACGGATGAAGAAACAAAAGATATTCAAATTTATACTTTTTATTTAGAAAAAGAAAAAACACAAAGTGTTAACTTAGATTTATCCAATATAAAGGCTTTAGAACAAAAAAAGGAAATACCTCATTTAAAAGAAATTACAATTGTTATTTGTTCTATATTTATTTTAATTCTTTTTAAATTTTTCATTTGGAATTTTTATAAAAAGAGGAACTCTTAAAAATCATCTGCATAAAATAATTGAGGTGATTTTTTTGAATTTTATAGCCCACCGTGGAGATCATTTTGATAGAAAAAAAGAAAATTCTTTGGAAGCATTTCAAAAAGCAATCAATAATTCGAAATTCGTAGGTTTTGAATGCGATGTTAGAACTAGCAAAGATGGTGTGTTTGTGATTCATCATGACATATTAATTGATGGTCATTTAATCAATTCTTTCACATTTCAAGAATTAAAAGAGAAATATAATATTCCATCATTAGAAGATGTATTAAAATTAAAAACAGATAAAATTATTATGATTGAAATTAAAGAACCATTTTTAGATATTGATTCTTTCTTAATTTTAATCAATCAATATCCCCATCAAAAAATATATATTGATTCTTTTGACAATCATATTATTCAAAGTTTAGCTATGAAAGATAATCATGCCAAATATGGAGTCTTAAATTATATATTAAATAGTGAAAAAGATTATAGTGAATACGAATTTATTGGATTGCTATCTCCTATTGTTACCAAAGAATTAATTGAATACTTTCAAAACCAAAACATGGAAATTTTCTTATATGGAATCAGTAATATTGAAGAGGTCGAAGACTATGAGCATGTCTATTACATTGTTGATTCCAATCAAATAATGAAAAAATCATAAAAAAAAGACGAAAACGTCTTTTTTTTGAAATTATGCTCGGCGGCGATAATCTTCTTCAGTTCTTTCATTGGAATAAAAATCTTCAGGAGAGTAATAAGCAGAATGTTTTCTTTTTAATTTCACTATAAATTTATTTAAAGAAGAAATTATCGTATTTAGTTTATCTATTTTGTTTTTTAAATGTTCTTGATTGGTTTCAAGATTATTTATTTCTTGTGTCAATGTTTGATATTGTTCTTCATAATCTTTTTTCGCTTTTAAAAAATCATTTACTTCTTTTTCAGAAGTTGCCTCTTTCATCAAAGCAATGTTTTCTTTTGAAACATCAAGTGAAAAAAGCTTTTGAAAAAGTTTATCAAATTCAATCTGATTTAAATCATGTACATGAAAAAATAATTGAATACTTTTTAATGGTTTTAAAATTTTTGCTTCTACTTTTGATAAGTTCTGAATTTCTTCCGTTCGTCTTTTCTCAGAAAAACGATTTAGTACATTTTCATTTATAGAACTTACTTTATGTGAAAAATATCTTTCCATATGGTCGATTAATTTACCCAATGAAATTTTTATGGTACTAACATATCTCGAACGTAAAGCCATTTTTTCTAAAAATTTACTTTTGATTTCGCAAAATTGATTGTTATAATTTATCTGTTTTTGATTTGCATTAAAAAGGTGTTTTTCTAAATCTTGTATTTGCTCTTCATAATTTGCGGTATTATGTTTCTTTTCATCTTTTGGTTCTTTCGATTTCCATTTAAAATGGTAATTATTTTCTTGATTAGAATTTTCAAAATCATCACGGTTGTAAGAGTAATCGTGATTGGTTGTTTGTGATTTTTTCGTATCAGCATTTTCAAAATCTTTTGAAGATTGAAATTTATTTTTTTCAATTTCTGTTAAAATACCTTGATATGCTTCAGAAATTTCTTGAAATTTTTCTTTTGCTCCTGGCTCTTTATTATTATCGGGATGATATTTCTTAGTTAGAGTTCGGTAGGCTGTTTTTAATTCCGATTCTGTTACATTTTTTGGTACACCTAATATTTGATAATAATTTTTACTCATATAAAATTCTCCTTTTTTGTTATCATACCATTTTTTAAAAGAATATTTCTATTTTATTAATCATTTGACTATTTTTTTAACATTTAACAAAGTAGTAAATTCTTCTCTTTTTCTTGGTTGTGCATGAAAGAATTTATGATATAATAAAATAACAATAGGAGTTGATGGTATGGATCAAGAAGAAAATACAAAAGAAATTAAAGAATTAAATGAATTAAAAGAAAATGAATGTGATACTTTAGAAATGGATATTCTAGAAGAACTTGATGAAAACTTAGAAATCAGTGAAGAAAAGTTTGAAAATCGAATGGAAGTAATGGAAGAACTAAAACTAGAAGAATCTCAAGAAGATTTATCAAAAAAAACAAAAAAATCATGGAAAGATAAAATTTCAACTTTTAAAGAAAAATGGGCTGCTCTTCCAAAGAAGAAAAAAATTATTTTAACTATCATTAGTTTGGTTGTACTTTTTTTGATGATTACAGGCCTTGTTTTATTCATCCTTCATTTTAATAAAGCCGAAAAATCTTCTTCTGTACCAGATGTTATTTTAGAAGAAGAAAACTATCGTTATCAAAATGGAACTTTAATTTTACTAGATAAAAAAGGTAATGAAATAGGAAACTATGAATGCAACAATAAAAATCAAGAAACTTGTTATGTAGCATTTTATAATGATGAAGATAATTTTGATGAACCAAAAATGCAATATGAAGATGGAAGCAAAATTAAAAATCGTAGTAAATTTTTTCTAGAACAATATGCTTGGATTTATGATAATCCAGAAAAAGAAGAAGGAATTATTACATTATATGATTTTAAAAATAAAAATCAAATGGGAGAATATAAAAAAATAAAAAGCTATCATTCTTTAGAAAATAAGTTTATTGTACAACATATTTCTGGTGAATATAGTTATATTCAAATTTCAGAAGAAAAAGAAAAAGCGATTTTTGATTCTACTTATGATTATTTAGGATTTATAGATTCTAAAGAAAATAATAATTTGTTCGTTAGTAAAAGAGGAGAAAAATGGTATTTAATCGATGAAGAAGATAACACTCTTACCAAGGCACTCACTTATTCCATAAAGGATTATCATAATGAAAAAATAAAAGCGGTAGATGAGGTAGGAAAATATCATTTAATCGATTATAATGGCGCAGAGATAAAAGATAGAACTTTTGAATATATTGATTTATTGGAAAATTATATTTTATTTATCGAAGATGGAAATTTAAAAATTGAAGATTATGATGGTAATAAAATGAGTGAAGAAACTATTTTAATAAAAAATAACAATTATTTACCAATTCATACTTATTCGAAAGATAATAAATTAATAAAAACAGATAAAAGTTATGATATTTCTTATCAAGGTAGTATTCTTGTAATTGAAATTTATGATGAAACAGGAATGAATTTGGAAAAGAAATCAATTTATTTAAATGAAGGAAAGTTGAGTAGTAAATTAGCTTATATGAATTATTTTGGTGGAACTTTATATTTTTATCAAGATAAAGAAAAGAAAAATCAAATTGGTACTTATGCTTGTGAAAATAAA
>CAOKKL010000039.1 GCA_948469065.1 uncultured Mycoplasmatota bacterium
TGAGCCAGAAAAGCACAGCGTTCGATTCTAGATTCAAGGCCCTCATCTACTGTCATATAAAGAGAAAGATGTGGGTCGGTTAAAAGACGAAATTTTAAAAGAGTCCATAATTTTTCTTCATCTATCTTTTTTAAACAGGGAACAATGGATGTAGGAAGAAAAGGAGAAATATCTTCTCCATGACTTATTTTTTCACGAATGTTACTGGCACTTACAATTTTAGATTTTGCTTTGATATCATGAAAGTCATTGGTTCTTTTAATTGTATGAAGTTGGATAGCATATTTCTTTTTTAAAACAATTTTAGCATAAGAAATACCAAGTAAATCATTCGGTTGGTCGATAATTTGATTATTATTAAAAGCTTTATTTAATGCAGTGGGGTAATTGATGCCTTCTTTTAAAAATTTTTGTACTTTGATATCATAATCAGGATCCATTTGTTTTTTAGCAAGATTCATTAAAAAAGAAATATCATTGGATTCACTTCCGAAAATAACATCCGTAACACCAAAGTGATGAAATAGAAAAAAAGCCTTTTCCGCAAAAATATCAGCTGACTGCGTACCAAAAACCACAGGTAATTCTAAAACTAAATCTACTCCATTAAAAAGTGCCAACTGTGTTTTATCTTCTTTGGATAAAAGAGAAATTTCTCCTCTTTCTAAAAAATATCCATTTAAAACCAAAATTAAAATAGAATCAGGAAATAATTCTTTTGCTTTTTTTATATGATACAAATGACAATTTTGAAAAGTATTATATTCACACAAAAGACCAATTGTTTTCATTTCATCACTCCATTTAAAGCTAGTTTAGCATAAGAAATAGAAAAAGAAAAATTGAGTTTCTTACAAATCTATATTATAATAAATGTGGTGAGCATATGAAACCAATTAATTTAACAAAAATACCTATTTCTGGTTTGGAAATTCATGAAACCGTTGATTTTGATCCTTCTTACTATCTACATACCGATATTATCGAATTAAAACATGTAAAATTAGATGGGACAATAAATAAAGATGGGAATCAAGATATTTTATTACATTTACAAGTCAACGGAGTGATGATGATACCAGATGCTAGAACTTTAGAACCTATTAAAAATTCATTTTCATTTGAAATTCAAGAAAAGTTATATGAAACGAATGAAGAAATTCAAGAATATTTTGAAAAAGAGAAAAATATACTTGATATTATGGGGATTTTATGGGAAAATATTGTTCTGGAAGTTCCAATGCGAAAAACCAACTCAGATACTGAGTATATGAGTGGTAATGGTTGGGAACTAAAAGAGGAAAAAAAAGAAAGTATCGATCCAAGGTTAGCTCCATTAAGGAAGCTACTTGATAAAGAAGAGGAGTGAAACTATGTTAAAATTAGATCTTCAAGAATTTGCTGTTCCTTTTAGAAGAACAAGTAAGACAAAAAAAAGAATGCGTCGTACTCATTTAAAGAAAGAAGTAAGTGCAATCGTAAAATGTCCAAAATGTGGAGCAAACTTGAAACCTCATCGTGCTTGTGCAAAATGTGGTAATTACAAGGGCGAAGTTAAATTAAATGTAGAACAAGAAGAAGAATAAGAAAGTTGAGAATGTTCTCAATTTTTTTTATGTTTGATATAATAATAGTAGGTGAAATTTATGTATGAGCAAAAAAAGATTTTTATTTTAGGAATGGCAAGAAGTGGATATGAATGCGCAAAATTATTAGCAGACAAAAATGAAATATTTTTAACGGATTCAAAATTAGGAACAAAAGAACAAATGGAGGACTTAAAAAAATGGAATGTTCATTTTGAACAAAGTGAAAATCAAGTAGAATTTTTAGATTCTTCTTTTGATGTAGTCATAAAAAATCCTGGAGTTCCATTAAATCATCCTGTTCTTTTAAAAGCGAATGATATGGGAATTCCAGTTGTAAATGAAATGGAAGTTGCCTATCATTATTTACCAAAGAAAAAAACAATAATTGGAATTACTGGGTCTAATGGTAAAACAACTACAACAACTTTAATTTATGAAATGTTTAAAAAAGCAAATCTTCCCGTTCATTTGGGAGGTAATATTGGTTTTCCTCTTTCTAGTATTGTAAAATCCGTAAAAGAAAACGATATTGTTTTATTAGAAATATCAGATCATCAATTAGTAAATTTTAAAGATTTTAAAACTGATATTAGTATCTTAACAAATATAAGCCCAACACATTTAGATTTTCATGGCAGCTATGAAGCTTATAAAAAAAGTAAAGCAAAAATTTTTGACCATCATACCCCAAATGATTGTGCTTTTTTGAACGCTAAAGATGAAGAATCGTTAAAAACAGCAGAAAAAATCAAATCAAGAAAAGAATATTTTAATGGATTTCAAGCATATTTAAAAAATAACAGTATTTATTTAATGGACGAAAAAATAATTGATATTTCTGAGTTGAAAGTAAAAGGAATTCATAATTGCGAAAATATTATGGCTAGTTTATTAGTAGCTAAAGAATTTTCTATTTCAAAAGAAGTAATTCGAGATGTGCTATTGAATTTTAAAGGAGTAGAACATCGAATAGAATTCGTTAAAGAAGTAAATGGAATTACTTATTATAATGATTCGAAATCTACGAATCCAGTAGCAACTATGACAGCCTTGAAAAGTTTTAATACACCCGTATTATTAATATTAGGAGGCTTAGAAAGAAATCAAGATTTTCATGATTTAAAAGAAAGTTTAGAGCATGTAACCCACATTTATGCAATTGGTCAGACGAAAGAGCGAATTATGGAATTTGCAAAAGAATATCAAATCCCTTGTACTAAAAAGGAAACCTTAAAAGAAATTATGGAAGAAATAAAAAAAGATGCAAAAGAAGGGGATACAGTTTTATTATCTCCAGCAAGCGCTTCTTGGGATCAATATGATAAGTTTGAAAGCCGTGGAGAAGAATTTAAACAATTAATTTAAACATTTAAACTTATAAAAAAAGTATTATAATAAAAAGTAAGAACGACCTTATATTACCTAATGTTGGTAATTGAGTTCTTACTTTTTTAAAGCGTAAATGGTATAATTTTAATAAGTAATATAAGGAGTAAGATTTGTATAGCAATGACAAAACAAAAATATAAAAAATGATTGTATGATATAAAGTACATTAGAATAATTAGTACTCAAAGAACATTTGGTAAGAAAAATAGATAACTGTATTGATTTTAGATTTATAGAAGATTTCGTAAAAGATTTATATAGTGTAATGGAGTCAAAATTATATAAGAAATTATAAAGATACAACAAAAAACTAACTATTTCTAGTTAGCAATTTATTAATTATTCGAAAAATTCGAGTAACAATCAATCTGGTGTTCGCGGGGAGATTCGAACTCTCGACCGATCGCTTAGAAGGCGATTGCTCTATCCAACTGAGCTACGCGAACAAATTTCTGGACAAATTGATTATAATATATCTTAGAAAAGAATTCAAGAGCTTTTCTGAGATATTTTTATTATAAAACAAAAAGAAAAGATTATGTACTTAAATTAGAAATCTTTTCTCCATTAATAAGAAAACTAACATTTTTAATATTTAAAGTATCTTTTAAAGAAAGGGCAATCGAATATTCTACTTCTTCTAAAATTTTATTTTCTTGAAATTCATCTAATAAATAATGATTAAAACTTAACTTTATATCATTTTCTAAAATTTCATAATCCAAAAGTTCTGTATTTGCATTTAAATAACTCATTAAATTTGTTTGATGGGTTGGGGAACTTTTTAATCGTTCAATAATAATTTCAATTTTTTCTTTTTCATCATTGGTTATTTCAGTTACTGGTACATAATATAATGTATTTTCATGTTTTCCTATATAATAAGTTGTTGTTTTAGTTACATTTCGAAAGCTAGTTAAATCATAAATTTTATTGACACCATATTCTCTTGTTAAAACTTCGGGTAATTTACTATTACTATTAGGAAGAGTAGTTAAAAGTTCTCCATTAATGTATATTAAAATTCCTTTTACTTCATCTATTTCAGTTAAAGAAAAGATTAAACTTTCGATGGCCAATTCACTTTTATCTTTTGGGAGTTTTAAAAATATATCATTAAAGTCTAATTTTAAAATTCCATTTTGAATAGCAATGGTATTTAATTTTGTTCCATTTGGTAAAACTGCTTGGAATCCATTTGGAATATAATGAGATTTTGTTCCTCCAATTGTTAACAGTTCAATAATTTCCCGCGCTTGATTTAAAGTATCCTTATTTTTAATTACGACTTTTGTTCTAGAAACATATTCCTTTGGATCTAATAAATAAATGGCAGATTGAATAGGACTTTCTGTAATCGTTTGATGTTGTAGTTTTGTTTCAATTTGATTTGGAAATGCTGAAAGAATAACAAAGATAAAAAAAGCAATAGATGCTACCATTATTCTTCTTATCGCACTTTTTCGTAACATAGAATCACCTTAATAAAGAATATGATATGAAAATAGAACTAGAACTAAAAAAAGTCCTTTCCAAGACTTTTTATTACAATGTAATTTCACCTAATTTTAACAACTCAACAACTGCTTGAGCTCTTCCTTTTACACCAAGTTTTTGCATGGCATTTGAAATATGATTTCGTACAGTTTTTTCACTAATTCCTAAAAAATCGGCAATCTCTTTCGTAGATTTATTCAGTACCAAAAGTTCAAAAACTTCTTGTTCTCGAATTGTTAGTATTTTTTTATTCATGACTTCCCTCACTTTCCTTGATGATTCTTTTTTGGTCTCATAATATTTTATGATATTAAAAAAATGGTGTGAGAGAATACGCCTAAGAAATTACTTTTGAAATTTTACGGTAATATACATTTTTTTGTCATACATTGATTGAATGCTTCGAATTATATTATTGGCCTTTTCGACATCATGTTCATTTGATTCTACTACAATACTAATTTGATCATTTTGTACTTTTACAAAACTATTTAGTTGAAATTCTTCTTTAATTTTTTCTTCTAATTCTTCTTCCTTTCCTTTTTTTGCATTCAAAGCCATTAGCTGATCGTAAGCATCATTTTTTTCTTGTAATGTTGCTGCATCATCTAATAAAATTGTTTGTAAATCATTCATTTCTTTTAGCATCTTTTCTTCTTCACTGACACGCAATGAAACTAAGATACTAGATTCTTCTACATTTACATTTGCAACTTGAGAATTATCCGTAGGTGGATTATTATTCAAGATAGAGGATAGAGTATCGTCGCTCATCGTAACATAATAAATACTAAGTACTAAAATTAAACTAAAAAGAGTTACAAACCACAGTCCTTGTTTATTAATCATTTTATCCCTCCATAGACTACTAATATATATGTATCAAAAACGAATTTATTACATGAAAACTAAGGGATGTGCTATAATAAAAAAAAGTCTGTAGGTGAGGTCATGCATAATGTTGCAATACTGATAATGAATTTTATGTTATTTAGTTTATTTGGTTACATTGCAGAAATGTTAATGTGTATTATTGTAGATCATAAAATTACCAATCGTGGTTTTTTGTGTGGTCCTATAATTCCAATATATGGAGTAGGAAGTTTATTTCTAATTTTTTTCTTAGAACCATTTAAAAATAATCCAGTTTTTGTTTTTTTCTTTGGTATTATTATTACTACGGTTATAGAATATATCACAAGTTATTTATTAGAAAAAATTTTTCATAATCGTTGGTGGGATTATAGTCAAAACAAATTTAATTTAAATGGCCGGATTTGTTTATTAAATTCTTCTTTGTTTGGATTAGGATCGCTAGCAATTATTTATTTAGCAAGACCTATTTTTTCTAATTTTTTAAATCAGATTAATCCTACGGCATTAATTATAATGTCAATGATATGTTTTTTCCTTTTTGTATTAGATGTAATTTATTCTTGTGTAGTAGCTTATAATCTAAGAAATCAAATTATTATTTTTAGCGAACTAAAAAATGAAAAGATTGCAAAAATTCCAGGTATGTTAGAGCGCTTAATCAAAAAGAGATTCAAAAAAATTAAAAAATATCCAAAAAGATTATTAAAAGCTTTTCCATATTTAAAAATAAGTAATGAAAAAGAATTTGAAATTATAAAAAAATTACAATCTTCAAAAAAGAAATATAGAAAAAAAAGAACATATAAAGTAAAAGTAAAATAGACAGTTATTTTTTATAGCTGTTTATTTTTATTGCCTCGTTTCCAAAAATTCTATTTTTTGAAAAAGAAAAAAGGAAATCATCTTTTTTTATGGAATATAGGTAATGAGGGAGAAAAAAGATGTTAAAGCGAGTTATAGTAAAACAACAAGATCAAAAAGATTGTGGCTTATGCTGCATTCAATCCATTGTAAAATATTATGATGGCTATGTTCCAATTGAAAAAATAAGAAAAGATACTTTTTCTTCTAAAAGAGGAACGAGTGCTTTTCATATAATTGAAACTCTAAAAAATTATGGTTTTGATGCTTATGGAACTAGAATAAAAAAAGAACAATTTGAAAAATATACAATTCCTCTACCTGCTATCGTCCATGTTGTTTTAGATGGAGGAGCAAATCATTATATGGTATTATATGAAATTCGAAAAGATAAAGTAATCTTAATGGATCCTAGTAATGGGAAAAAAATAATGAACCTAACTGATTTTTTTTGGATATGGTCTGAAGTAGCAATTGTTGTTTATCCAAAAAATAATATAATAAGTTATCCAAAAGAGAAAAGTCTGATTTTAATTTTATTTTCTTTTTTAGCAAAAAAGAAAATACATTTTTTTCGATTTTTATGTTTTTCTGCATTGTTATGTGTAATGACTTTTTTAAATACTTTATTTTTAAAAATAGAGTTACACTTTTTAAATCAATCAGCAGAAACAATTATAATAATACTTTGTTTTTTAATTCTTTTATTTTTTCAAATTTTAATAAAGAAAGGAGTTATGATAGAAGAAAAAAATTTGAATAAAGAATTAGAATTTCATCATACTTTTACTTATTTAGAACATCTTTTACATCTTCCTCTCTATATTTATAAAAGTCGTGAAATCAGTGATTATTTTACACGTTTTTGGGAAGCATTTGATTTAAAACTTCTTTATACCAATTTATTAAAAAATGGTCTTGTAGCATTAGGTACCATATTCATCTGTTTTTGTTTTTTATATTATAAAAGTAAAACATTTTTTCTTTATTTTCTTAGTGTTACATTCTGCCATTTTCTTTTTCAGTTTTTTAACAATAAAAGAAACGAACAATTAGAAAAGTTATTAATTGAAGACAAAAATCGATTTTCAAAATATGTTCTTTCTGATATAGAAAGTTTAGAAATTTATACTTTTTTAAATCAGATTGACAAGTTAAAAGATAAAATTGAAGAACATTGGATTCATTTTTTAAGAACAAAAGAAGAAAATGAGAAATTTCAATTAAACTATCAAAATTTTCATTATTTTTTAAAAGAAGGAAGTCATTTTGTATTTCTTATATTTGGTATCACCGCTATTACAAAAAATAATATGGAACTAATTGATTTTTTTCTAATTGAAAGCATTGGTATTAATTTAATTAATTCTCTAGAAATACTATGGGGAATTTTGCCAAAGCTCCACTATTTTAAATATGTTTTAAGAAAAACTTATGATTTTCTATGGATAGAGGAAGAAAAAATCTCAAATGAATTGATAGAAATTCAATCAGGAGATTTGATATTAAAAAATGTTACATTCACTTATAATCAGTATCAATACGCTATAAAAGATTTGAATTTGACAATTAAAGAAAAATCTCATGTCTTATTAATGGGAAACAGTGGGTGCGGGAAAAGTACGTTATGCAAAATTTTGACTGGGATATTAAATCCAATGTATGGTGAAATAAAAATTGGAAAAATAAATATGATGGATATTTCGAAAAATGTGATTCGAAATAATATTGCATATTTACCACAAAGAGGCCATTTGATTTATGGAACAATTAAAGAAAATATTCTTATGAGCCGTCCTTTTGATAACAAAAAATTTAATATGATTTGTGAAATATGTCATATTGAAGAAATTGTAACAAAAAGACCGTTACGATATGAAAGTATGATTTCAAATCAAGAAAATAATTTATCGGGAGGAGAAAAGCAACGAATTATGTTAGCTAGAACATTATTTTCCAATGCTTATATTTACATATTTGATGAATCATTAAGTGAAGTAGATGAAAAATTAGAAAAAGAAATGATTCAAAAAGTAAGAGAATTTTTAAAAGAGAAAACTATTATTTATATTAGTCATAAAAATTATAAATCATTATTTGATAAAGTAATAAAATTAGAGGAAAAAAATGAACGAGTCCTTATATCTTAATAAAATTAGTTATCGATTAAAACAAGAGAAAAGACCAAATTATTTATTTTGGATAAGTATTGTTTTTACCTTTTTATTAATAAGTTCTTGTTCTATCTCTGTCCGATTATCAAAGAAAACTACTGCGATTTATAAAGAAGAAACGAATACTTTAGAAATCATATGGAATTATGATGAAATTGATAAATTAAATATGATTGAAAAAGTAAAAATAGAAGAAATAGAAACAGATTTTAAAATAAAAAATATGAGTGAAATAAAAGTAATCGAAGAAAAACAAATTAACTATCAAATAATAGAAATTGAATCCCCAAAAACATTTCGTAACAATCAAGTTTTACATCTTTTATTGCTTGATAAAAAAGAAAAAATAATCAAAAAATTAAAGAAAATAATTGTAGGAGGTTAAATGAAAAAACTCAACACAGAGGAACTATTAAAAGTAGAAGGAGGAAGTGGTGGATGTTTCATCGTTTTAGGATTAATTGTTATTGGAACCATATTTGCTGGAATTATAGATGGTCTAACAAGGCCACTACCATGCCATGAATAAATTAAATCATGAAGAATTAATAACAATTACGGGAGGAGGAAATTTGATAACTGCAAGCTTTTTGACAGCAATTTCAAAATGTATTGACAGTTTATTAGAGGTAGGAAGGTGTATAGGATCTGCTATTCAACGAATTACGACGCACAATATTTGTTCTTAATCTTGAAGAATTAAAAAAAACATAATATAATGAAAAAGAATAAAAGGAGGAAATGATATGAGACAAAAAAATGGATTTATTGCCGTTTCGATGATTTACTCCTTTTTTCTAGTATTTTTAATGATTATTCTTGCAACTTCTGCTAGAAATGCTCAAACAAGAGAATTGTTGCGTGTCTTTAAAAATGACGTAATAAAAGAATTAAATCAAAAAGAGTTTATTGTAATTAAATTATCCAAAGAAGATAATTATACTGTAAGTCAAGAAATTGATTTTGTTGGTGAGACTTGGCAAGTGGTGGAAAATAAAACAGATAGTGTTGTTTTAGTATTAAAAAGAGCATTAAACATGGAAGAAATAACTTCAGCTTTAGAAACGAATCTAGGAAATGATAGTTTTTTTAATAATAGTTGTAATACTAGTTCTTGTCGTATTAAAATGTGTACTTCAAAGTATTCGAATCAATTTTGCTATTTTGTGAACACCTCAAGTTATCGAAGTTATCGGTTTAGTGATAGTACAATAAAATATATACTTGAACGATGGTTAGAAAAAAATGTTAATCTTCAAAAAATTTGTCGTTGGCAATATGATGAAGAAAAAGACAAAAGAGTTTGTCAAAAAGATACCTTACTAGAAATGAGTTTTTCGGATGGAGTATCTACGCAAAAAGGATATATAAGAATCCCTACCAAACAAGAAATAAATACAACACCAAGTTGGATGATAGGAACCAATGCTTGGACACTTACGAAAGAAAAAGAAGTAGGTGGAAAAAGTTATGTGTATGCTTTTTCCAATTCTGCTATAACCAGTGAATCGGCTTTAGAAATACGACCTGTAATTGAAGTAAGAAAATATTAGAAGAAAAATAAAATATATGTTAATATAATAATATAAAGGAGGAAAAAATGATGTGGTGGATTATTACTTTGGCTATCGTGTTATTTTTAATATTATATGTAATTGTAACATACAATAAATTAGTAGTATTAAGAAATCGGGTAAGAGATCAATGGGCTCAAATTGATGTACAATTAAAACGAAGATTCGATTTAATTCCCAATTTGGTCAATACGATTAAAGGATATACAAAACATGAAAGCGAAACATTACAAAATGTAATTAAGGCTCGAAACACTTTTTTAAATGCTTCATCAAAAGAAGAAGAAATCAAAGCAGATGGAGAACTTACGAATGCAATGACAAAATTATTTGCATTAACAGAAGCATATCCAGATCTAAAAGCAAATCATAGTTTTATGGATTTGCAAGAAGAATTGACAAGTACAGAAAATAAAATATCTGTGGCAAGACAATTTTATAATGATACCGTGTTAGTGTTAAATAATAAAATTGAAACAATTCCTAGTAATTTTGTTGCTGGAATATTTCATTTTAAAAAAGAACCTTTCTTGAAAGCAAATGAACAAGAAAGAGAAAATGTGAAAGTTGAATTTTAAGCTTACTTTTAGTAAGCTTAAAATTTTTTAAGGGGATTTCTATGAAGAAAATATTATTTTTAATTTTTAGCTTGTTAATGTATATAAATGTTCAGGCTTCTTCCGTAAATTATAATATTACCAATTTTTTAATTGATGCAAATATCTTAGAAAATGGTAACTTAGAAATGAAAGAATTGATTGTACTAGATGGTACATTTCATGGCTATGTTCGAGAATTAGAATATAAAAATCCAAAATTAAGCGATTATACACCAGGAGAAATTAATTTTGCAAATAGTGCTATTTATAATGCAAAAGGAATCAGCAATGTAAAAGTATCAACGAGAAATGTTACAAATGAAGAAATTACTTTTGAAACATTTCAAAAAATTTTTACTCCTCTTACAAGAGCTTTGAATGAAAAAATAGCAAAAGATGGGAATTTTATTTATCATAATGAAGAAGATATTTTAAGTTATAAAATGTATCAAAGTGCCGAAGATGAAGCCATTGCCTTTTTTGTGTCTTATATTGTAGAAGATGCAGTTGTAATTCATGAAGATGTAGCAGAATTATATTGGAACTTTATTGGAACCGGATTTACAGATAAAATATCAAATTTGCAAATTAAATTACATTTGCCAAAAGAAGACAATACAGATGCATTTCATGGTTGGGCTCATGGTGATATCACAGGAGAAATTGATTTTGTAGATCAAAAAACAATTTTAGCTCAAATGAAGTCTTTAGATAAAAATACAGTAGTAGATATTCGTACTACTTTCGACAAAAGTTTGATTCATTCTAATACTCTTCGTCACTCAAATGAAATGGCTTTAGAAGAAATATTAAAAATAGAAGAAAAAAGAGCCGAAGATGCAAACAAACAAAGAGAATTTATAAGAACAGTTCGAAAAATAACCAAAGGAATGACATACATTTATTATGTCATATTAATAATTCTATGGTTTTACGTATATTTTAAATTTGACCGTGAATATAAAAGCGAATTTAATTCAAAATACTATCGAGAATTTACAGGAAGCTATAGTGTTGAAGTAATTGATTACCTCATGAATAAAAATATTACTCCCAATGCTATGAGTGCTTCTATTATGAATTTAATTTATAAAAAAAATATTGAAGTAACAGAAATTCCAAGTGAAAAAAAGAAAAAATATAAATTTATTTTAAAAAATAATGACAAAGTAACCGATACCGAACAAATTTTATTAGATTTTTTATTTGAAAAAGTAGGAAAAGAAAATACTTTTACCACAAACGATTTAGAAAAATATGCAAAATCTTCAAGAACTTGTGAATCTTTTTCCAAAAATTATAATGAATGGAAGAATTGTGTTATAAAAGATGCGGAACGTGAAAAATTTTATGAGACAAATGGCATTCCAATCGTAACAGGAATATTAGTTCTTCTAATATCAATTTTAATCTTTTTAGTAGTAATGTATTATCATATTGATTTAATATCTTCTTATTTTCTTTTACCAGTGGGAATTTTATTTTTATTTTATACAATTTTAATAAAAAAAAGAACAAAAAAAGGTAACGAAGATTATTTAAGATGGAAAGCATTTAAAAATTTCTTAAACGATTTTGGCAATTTTAAAATAAAAGAATTACCAGAAATCGCATTATGGGAAAAATACTTGATATATGCAACTATATTTGGTTTAGCAGATAAAGTAGAAAAAAGTATGAATGTAAAAATAAGTGAATATCAAAATGTTTCAAGTACCTACACTACACAGTGGAATCCATTATATGATTGGAATTTATATCACATCATTAATCGTTCCGTCCATACAGCATTTACAAGCAATATGACTGCGAATCAAGCAAATGCTAATTCTAGAAATAGTAGCGGCGGTGGTTTTGGGGGAGGATTTTCTAGTGGTTCAGGTTTTGGTGGCGGCGGTGGCGGTGGCCACGGATTTTAAGCACATTTGTGCTTTTTTTCTTGAGATTTATCAGGGATTATGTTATAAAAAAATTGGTGATAATATGATTAAAGAATTTAAAGATTTTATCAAACGAGGAAATGTAATGGATCTTGCAGTAGGTGTTATTGTAGGTGGAGCTTTTTCAAGTATCGTAAGTTCACTTGTAAATAATATTTTAACTCCTATTCTAGGTATTTTTCTAGGAGGAATTGATTTTAGTTCTTTATCTATTAAAATAAAAAATGCACAGATAAATTATGGAATGTTTTTACAAAGTATTATAGATTTTTTAATCATAGCATTTTGTATTTTTGTAATGATAAAAATTATGAATCATTTATTTCATATTACAAAAAAAGAAACCTCTTCCAAACCCAAATCTGAAGAAGTTCTTCTGCTAATAGAAATTCGTGATTTATTAAAAAATCAAACCCAAAAAAATACAAAGTCAGCTACAAAAAAGAAGAAAACAGACAAATAAAAATGATCAAAAGAAATTACTCGAGTGCAAAAGTAAAAGACAAAATAAGTAAAATTTTGAAAATGAAAGA
>CAOKKL010000040.1 GCA_948469065.1 uncultured Mycoplasmatota bacterium
ATGGAGAAACCATACCAGAAAATAATATCGAGAGTTATTTTGTATGGATACCAAAATATCGCTACAAATTATGGGATTTAGGAAACTATGAAGGTTTAACAAGTATCAATTCAAATAAAGTTCATGATATAGAAGTTATCTTTGGAGAATATGACACTGTGGATGAAAAGAGTGGTGAATGTAAAACGCCAGGAGTCAGTGGAGAAACAGGAAACTGTAGGGTAGGAGATTACATGACCCATCCAGCCTTCCAAGCTTTTGGAACCAAAGGGATATGGGTAGGAAAATTTGAAACTGGATACAAAGGAGCTACCAGTACAAAGGAAGCAGAGCAAAATCTAGAAGATATAAACAAAGTAGAAATCAAACCAAATGTATATTCCTGGAGAGGAATCCAAGTAGCCAATGCTCATTTAAATAGTTACAATTACAAAAGAGATTATGAAAGTCACATGATGAAGAACACAGAATGGGGAGCAGTTTCGTACTTACAACATAGTGTTTATGGAAGTAGAAGTAGTGTTAGAGTTAATAATAACAGTAATTATATTACTGGATATAGTGCTGTAACAGAACCCACTTGTGGATATACTGGAGATAATCAAGATTGTAATAAACAAGAAGGAACTGTTCTAAATGCTGACGGAACCTATACAAAGAGATACAATAGTGAAGTAGGATATTTCGCAAGTACAACAAATAATATTACAGGAATATATGATATGAGTGGTGGAGCTTGGGAATTTACTATGGGAGTTATGCTTCATTCCAGTGGAGTTCCATGTGTCGGAAGAGATGTTTCTAATACTAGTGGCTTTGCTGGACCATTTTCTATTGAGATTTATGGTTCTAAAACAAGGCATATTGGTTCTTGGTATCAAGATGAAGCTTTATTTGTTTATACTGCTTCTCCATGGTTTCATCGCAGTGGAGCCTTTCATGGTGGGCTTGGTGCTGGAGTATTTTCATATGCTTTAAATTATGGAAATGAATTGGAGTATGGTGGTTTTCGACTTGTGTTAGCAACTTAATATTATGATTTAATATATTAGCTTCTATAAAGAGGTTTTTATTTTGCCATAATATTAATCATTTGTTATTTATATTAGTTTTGATATAATGATATAAGAGAGGATTATTCATTATGAAAAAAATTCAAAAGAAATGGTTATCAAATATTATTTTAGGCTATCTTTTGTTAAATCCCATTTTTGATGTGTTGACTTCTTTTTCGATTCATTTTTTATCGAAAAGTATGCCCGTTGTTTTAATAATTAAAGTCTTGTTTATTCTATTTCTTTTGTTTTTAAATTGGCAACAAAAAGAGAAAAAATCTTTTTATTATAGTATTGGTTTATTTTTTTATTTTCTCTGTTTCTTTTTTCTCATTTATCAAAAACATGGAATTTCATCTTTCTTTTTGGAAGCACAAAGTTTATTTCGTACTTTTTATTTTCCTTGTATTTTTCTCTTTTTATATCCATTGCAAAAAAAAGGAATATTAGAAATTAAAATTTCAAATTTATGCTATATTTTATTTTTCTATTTGTTCTTTTTAGTAGTTCCAGAATTTTTTCATCTTGGTTTTTCAAGTTATACAGAAGGAAAAATTGGCGGTCTTGGATGGTATTATTCGACGAATGAAATCAGCGGCATTTTAGCAATTTTAGGACCTTTTTTAGTTCCTTATTTAAAAAATAAAAATTATTTTTTGAAAATATTATTTATAGTATTTTATATGAGTGGCATTTTTATAATTGGCACTAAAGTCCCTATCTTGGCTTTTATGATAACTATATTTTTCTTTTTTGTTTCTTTTTTGTGGGAATTATGGAAGAAAAAAGCTTGGAAGAAATTATTGCTTTCTATCAGTAGTTCCATGATTGCTTTTGGTTGTTTTATTGTTATTTTATTATCTTCTTCTTTTTATCAAAATATTAAAATACATTTAGAATTTTTACAGATCCATCAAGTGAGTGACTTAATGACATTTCATAATATTGATCATTTTGTTTTTAGTGAACGTTTGTCTTTTTTTCAAAATACGTTAACACTTTATAAAAATTCTAGTACTTGTGAAAAAATTTTAGGGATGGGAAATGTAGAATATGGAAAAACTAATCCTCGAAAAATGATTGAAATGGATTATTTTGATTTATTTTTTTCTTATGGGATTATTGGAACGATTCTCTTTTTTGCTCCTTTTTTCTTAATTTCTATAAAACGTAAATTTTTACTGGAAGAAAAAATTAGTATTTTTTTAATTGTTTTACTTGCTTTTTTTTCCGGACATATTTTAATAGCACCTTCTGTAAGTATTCTGGTAGCTTTGATTTTTTTACCAAAGAAGGAGATGATTTAAATGATAGGTTTTTTAATTATAAATTATAATGATGCTCCCACTACTAAAAAACTTTTAACTAATATTAAAGATTATAAGTGTTTATCAAAAATAGTTATAGTCGATAATAATTCATCTGATAATTCATATGAATTATTAAAAAAATTGGAAAATGATAAAATAGCTGTTTTAAAACGTACCGATGGAAGAGAGTTTGGAGCAGGAATTAATTTTGGTCTTCGATATTTAGAGAAACAAAATATTCATTATAGTTTTGTAAGTAATAGTGATATTATTATCAATTCAGAAAACGATTTAAAAAAAATCATTGAAAAAAAAGAACATGGTGCCATTATTGGACCGATTATTAAAGAACATTCTGGGTATAATAGAGGATGGAAAGTTCCAACGAATTTTCAATTAGTACTTACCAGCATTCCTTTTGTTTATCGATTTTTTGATCATTTAAATCATTATCATGAGGAAGATTATAATACGAATTTTTTAGCCGTTGAAGTAGTATCATTTTGCTTTTTCTTTGTATCGATTGAACATTTGAAAAAAGTAGATTATCTTGATGAAAATGTTTTTCTTTATTTTGAAGAAAATATTATGTCATCTAAATTAAAGAAACAAAATATTTATTTAGATTGTGAAGTAGAAGTATTTCATAATCATTCCGTTACTATAAATAAAAATTTAAATCGTGCTAAAAAATATCAAGCGCTTAGTAAAAGTAGAAGATATTTTGCAAAATATTATAATCATGCGGGCATATTAACTCGAAGTTTATTATGGATAATAGAAAAAATGACCGTAATGACTTTATCATTTGTTTCTATTTTTCATCATTCTAGTAAAAAATAATGGAATATGATATAATTTTTATTATACAGGGAGGATATATGAAATCGAATAGGATAAAAGATAATCATACTTTGGCAATTCAAGTTAAAAATATGACAAAGAAATTTAAAATATATTCAGATAAACCTAGTACTTTAAAAGAAAGATTGGTATTTTGGAATCATAACAATAAAAAAGAGATTCGGACTGTTTTAAATAATATTAATATTGAAATTAAAAAAGGCGAAACAGTTGCTTTGATTGGTACAAACGGAAGTGGAAAATCAACGCTTTTAAAATTAATGACAAAAATTATTTATCCGTCTGTAGGTAGTGTCGTAACTCATGGAAAGTTAACTTCTCTATTGGAACTTGGAGCAGGTTTTCATCCTGATTTTACTGGACGAGAGAATATTTATTTTAATGCATCTATTTTTGGTCTTACAAAAACCGAAATAGATGCACGTTTGCATGATATTATTGCTTTTTCTGAATTAGAAGAATTTATTGATAATCCAGTGCGAACTTATTCTTCTGGTATGTATATGCGTTTAGCGTTTTCTGTAGCAATTAATGTAGATGCTGAAATTTTACT
This sequence comes from uncultured Mycoplasmatota bacterium, assembly GCA_948469065.1. GTDB lineage: Bacteria > Bacillota_I > Bacilli_A > RF39 > UBA660 > MGBC162267. The sequence continues at coordinate 3,783 of CAOKKL010000040.1, forward strand.
AATTGATGAAATTCTAGCAGTTGGAGATCAGCATTTTCAAGATAAATGTTTTCAAAAATTATTTGAATTAAAAAATAGTGGAAAGACGATTATAATTGTTACACATAGTTTAGATTCTGTAAAAAATTTATGTGATCGTGCCATTTGGGTACAAGATGGCAATTTGTTTATGGATGGGGAAGCAAAAAGTGTAATACAAGCTTATATTGATGAAGTAAATCGGGTGAAAGCATGAAAATATTTAAAGAATTATATCAATATCGTGAGTTGTTAAAATCAAATGTAAAAAAAGAAATTCGAGGAAAATATAAAGGTTCTTTTTTAGGAGTCATTTGGTCTTTTGTCAATCCTTTACTTACTGTATTAGTGTATGCAATTATTTTTCCTTATATTTTAAGACAAGATCAAGATAATTATTTAATTTTCTTGATTGTAGCAATTATTCCATGGAATTTTTTTGTAACTGTTTTAAATCAAGGAACTACTACCATTTTAGCGAATGCTAATATTATTAAAAAAGTTTATTTTCCAAGAGAAATATTACCACTTTCTATTGTGCTCAGTGGTTTAGTAAATTTTTTGATATCATGTATTATTATTTTATTCTTTGTTTTATTCGGAGGCTTAGGAATTAGTTCAGTTATCTTTTATTTGCCAATTATTATATTAATTCAATTTGCATTATCTTTAGGAATTGTTTTTATGATTAGTGCAATTAATGTATATATTCGAGATGTAGAATATATTGTTAATTTTGTTTTAACTTTAGCTTTTTATGCAACCCCTATTTTATACGATGCTTCTTTTATGCCAGCAAAAATACAAGGTCTTTTAAACTTAAATCCCATGAAACATTTAATTGATGCCTATCGTTCTATTTTTTATTACAAGCAAACACCGAATTTCGCTGCCTTATCTATTTTAGCTTTGTTTAGCTTCGGCATTTTAATATTTGGGTATGCGATCTTTAAAAAACTAGAACGTGGTTTTGCAGAAGAGGTGTAAGATGGTTTCTTTTATTATTTTACATTATAAAAATTTGAAAGATACTTTAGAATGTATTGAATCGATTAAAAAACAAAAAAGAAAAGATTATTCTATTATTATTGTTGATAATGGTTCTTTAAGTGACAAAGAAAAATTAATTTTAGAAAAAGAATCAAAAGATATTATTTACAATGAAGAAAATTTAGGTTTTGCCACTGCCAATAATATTGGCGCTACCTACGCGATAAAAAAATATAAACCTGATTTTCTTGTCGTTTTAAATAATGACATTGTGTTAATGGAAGATGATTTTATAGACAAAATTTATGATTGCTATGAGAAAATATCTTTTGATTTTATGGGACCTAAAATTATAACGGAAAATGGTGAATCTGTGAATCCTTTTCCAGCTTATCAAACGTTAGAAATGGTAGAAGAAGCAATTCAAAAATCAAAAAAATTAATTCGTATCTATCAAAGTACTTTGTTAACGTTTTTGTTACATTTTTATATAAAAATAAAACGTCTTTTTGTTCCACAAAGACATTTAGAGAATGGCAAAAATTCTCAAAGTGATGTTGCAGTTCATGGATGTTGTATTATCTTTTCTAAAAAGTATTATCAAAAATATAATACGGTATTTTATCCAGGTACTTTTTTATATCATGAAGAAGAATTTTTAGAATACCGTAGAACGAAAGATCACTTAATTACTTATTATGATTCTTTCATCAATGTTTTTCATAAAGAAGGTGCTTCTTTAAATACTATATTTGAAAAAAATAGAGAAAAATTAATTTTTCGAAATCAAGAAATTATAAAATCATTAAAATTGTTAAAGGAATTAATGTTACAAGAAAATGGGAGTGTTAAAAAATGAAACAAAATATTTTAAATGGAATATTAAGTGGTTTTTTATTTTGTATTATTGTTTTGTGTTATGAAGTTGGAAAGTTTCAAACCTCACTTTTTTTGATTTGTCAGTGTCTCGGTGTAATTATTTTGTTTGGAATTCTTTTCTTATTTTATCAAAGATTTTTAAAAAAATATCCGATTCAAAAGAATTCTATGTATGTATTGTATTTCATTTATACTATTTTTGTTTTTCTTATTTATTTATTTTCAACAGAAAGTATTACAATTATTTCTTTTGGTAGTTGTGTATTACAATTATTAGCTAGTTATTTGTTTTCTTTTTTTGTTCGACATGAATATGAAAAATTTCAATGGTTTTTTAGTTTGATTCTGCTTTTTTTAATTCCTCTTTTTCTTATGGGAAGTTGGAATATCTCTTTTTCCCTACTTTATTTTTGTTCTAGTTTTACTTTATTTCTTACTACTTTATTTGATGATATCGCAATTTATCGCAAAAAAAATTATTGTTTCATGTTATGTATGGGAATTGTTATTGGATTTGTTTCGACATTTTATTCAAATGCTTGGTTGTATTTATTTTTCTTAATGTTTATTATTTCTAGAAAAAGAGGAATTAAAAGTGCGATTAAATTATCTTCTTTGATGTTTTTAAGTTATGCTCTTTTTGCATTTTATCATTGGCAATTTGGAATATCTTTTCTTTATTTATTGCCTTATGATCGTTTTATTTTTTCATCATTTTTTAGTCTCTTTTTCTTATTTTGCTTTTTGATTGGTACGATTTATTGCATATATCATTCAGAACGAAAAATGGGTTATTTATGTCGTGGGATTTTATTTATTTTATTTATTGTTAGTATATTAAAACCTTCTGTATTCTCTTATGCGATAAGTTTCTTTTTACCAGTCTTTTTCTTATTATTGTTATCTATTTTTGACAATTTACCTCTTTTTTATAAACCAATTATTTCAACTTATAAGAAAAGAGTTAAACCTCAAAGTATTAATGGTGAGAAAGTTTCGGTAGTGGTTCCAAATTATAATTATGAAAATTATATTGTGGAACGAATTGATTCGATTTTGCGTCAAAGTTATCGAATTTATGAACTAATTATTTTAGATGATTGTTCGAAAGATAATAGTGTAAAAGTAATTGAAAAGAAAATAAAGGAAATAAAAAAGAATTATCCAGATTTAATGGTGAAATTTATTCCAAATAAAAAAAATAGCGGCAATGTTTTTAAACAATGGGCAAAATGTTTTGAAGTTGCAACGGGAGATTATTTATGGATTTGTGAAGCAGATGATAGTGCCTCTCCTAATTTTTTAAAACAGGTTATGAAAGGGTTTCAACAAAGTAAAGTTGTGCTTTCTTATAGTGAATCTCTTACTGTGAATGAACAAAATGAATTATTAATGCCGAATTTAAGAGAATGGATTGATATTTATCATACGAATAAATGGAATCAATCTTATATAGCTACTGGAAAAGAAGAATTGGAAAGTACTTTATGTATTAATAATACAATTGCAAATGTTTCTTCGGTCGTTTTTCGATTAGAGAAAAAAATACCATTTTTAACTTATTTAAAAGACGCGCAAGCGTTTCATTTAGCAGGTGATTGGTATTTTTATGCAAAAGTATTAGGACATGGTAGTGTAAGTTATTGTAAAAAAAGTTTGAATTATCATCGTATGCACAGTAAAAGTGTTACGCTTACCACACAAGGGGATTTAAATTATCAAGAAGTTTGTACCATACAAGATATGATTTCAAAAGAATATAATATTTCCGATATTGCGCAACAAAGGATTTTAGATTATCGTTTTATGCTTCGTAAAAGATTTGGAATGGGTATGGAAGAAATTTCTTTATCCAAAGAATCATTTGATAAAATTTTAAAAAAATCTAAAGTGAAAGATGAAATATTATTATCTATTATTATCGCGGTTTATAATACTGAGCCTTATTTAAAAAAATGTTTGGATTCAGTTTTGGTTAATATTCCATCTAAAACAGAAATTATCATTATAAATGATGGTTCTCGCGATAATAGTCAAAAAATTATTTTAGAATATCAAAAAAAATATAAGGATATTGTTTTTGGTTTTAAAAAGAAAAATGGTGGATTATCAAGCGCAAAGAATTATGGATTAAAAAAAGCACGTGGACGTTATGTAATATTTTTAGATTCGGATGATTTTGTGGCTCCGAATATGTATCTAACGTTATTAAAAAAAGGTTTAATGGAAAATGCAGATGTCGTTTATTCTGATATGTATGAATTATACGATAATGGAGAAAAGATTTCTTTTTGTATGCAAAATCCAGAACGAGAAGATCCTTTTTTAAAACTGATTGATACTCCTATGATGGCAACATCATGTAATAAGATTTGTAAGAAAGATTTGTTTCAAGGACTTTCTTTTCCAGAAGGATTAGTAAATGAAGATGTCGCCATTACGCCAGTAATATTAGCACGTGCCAAAAAAATCTGTTATGTGGATTCTACATTCTACTATTATTTACAAAGAGCTGGTTCGATTCAAAATAGTGGTTTTCAAGAAAAGCGCTTTGCTATTTTTGATACAGCAAAGTTATGCTTTCATGAATTAGAGAAACAACATTTGCCTTATCAAGAAGAAATCAAGGGTAGTATTTATACACATCAAATTTTAGGTATTTTATTATTTATTTTTCCAAATCTTCCCAAAAAAGATCGTATGAAATTTATGGAAATATTTTGTACAAGATTGAAAGAATTTGATGATTTTATGACAAATCCATATGTTTTGGAATATGTTTCTCTTTATCATTTACCAAAATTACTTTCTTATTTAGAAAATTCATCTTTAAAAAAATTAGATTTGTATTTACAAATTAAAATGAGGTAATTTTATGAAAAATATTAAAATATCCGTTATTGTAAGTGTTTATAATACAGAAAAATATATTTCAACATGTTTAAATTCTTTATTAAATCAAACTTATTCTAATTTAGAATTTATCATAATTGATGATGGTAGCCAAGATAATTCTTGGAATATTTTAAAAGAATATGAGTTAAAAGATAAGCGGGTAGTTTTGTTTCAAAATAAAAAAAATTGTGGTTTGGCTTATTCTAGAAATCTTGGAGTGAAAAAAGCCAGTGGAGAATATTTCAGTTTTATTGATTCAGATGATTATATTGACCTTAATTATTATGAAAAATTAATGCAAAATGTTTATGAATATCATGCTGATATCGTAGTTTGTGATATCCATAGTGTTTATGAAAATACGGGGACAATTTTAAAAAATCCTGGATGTGTTGGGGATACAAAGAATCTGTTTTCTTTTATTCACACAGGTCTTTCTGCTTCCGCTTGTAATAAATTAATTCATCGTAGTTTATTTGAACATAATTTTTTTCCAGAAGGGAAAATTAATGAAGACTTACCAGTAATTATTCCTTGTATGGTACGTGCTAGATGTATCACTTATCAACCTGAGACTCATTATTATTATATTCAAAGAGATTCTTCGATTCAAAATTCAAATTTTTCAACGAAAAAGTTTGATATTTTTGAAATGTTAGAACTTACATTAAAACGAATTGAAGGTTGTAACGATTTTGAGCGAATTCGTGATTCCTTGATTTTTTATCAAATTATATTACTTTTATTTTATGAATTTATAAAAATTCCTAATTTTATAAAAAGAATTTCTTTTTTAAAACAATATGATTTAAAATCAAAACCGTATCATTTATTATCTAATCCATTTCTTTCTGATTTTTATCAAAACGCAGGTAAGAAAACGGGGCTTTTTTATCAAGCATTATTACGATTTACAACTTATAGATTTTATTTTTTCTCAAGTTTATTGATTTCTTTTTCTCAATTTTATAAAGAAAAATTTGGAAAAGTTGTACTTCTTGATTATTCTTTTCAAGATTTAGAGCATTTAGCGAAAAAAAATGCCAAATTAAAAGAGAGTAAAATTAAGATTTCGGTTGTAATACCAAATTATAATTATGCTAAATTTTTAAACCAAAGAGTAGGAAGTATATTAAGCCAACGGAAAAAAATCCATGAAATTATTTTTTTAGATGATTGTTCCAAAGATAATAGTAAGGAAGTTATCGATAAAATTATCGATAAAATTTCTCCTTATATTTCTGTTTTTAAGATATATAATAACAAAAATAGTGGTTCTGCTTTTTGTCAGTGGGAGAAAGGATTTTCAAAAGCAAAAGGAGATTATGTTTGGATTTGTGAAGCAGATGATTATTGTACCGAAAACTTGCTTTCTCATCTTATCAAACCAATTCAAAAACACCCTGATGTTATGATTAGCTATTGTGATACGGCAATGATCGATACGTTTGGTAATTTGATTCAAAGTTCAGTTAAAAATGATATTGATTTACAAAAAACGGGGCATTGGCGTCATTCTTATCTTAATGAGGGACAAAAAGAAATTCAAGATTATGCTTATTTAAATTGTACGATTGCTAATGTTTCTTCGGCATTAATCAAAAAAGAAAACTATCAAAGTTATTTTGATTTATCCAAACAATATAAGCAAGCAGGAGATTGGCTATTTTATTTAAATGTAATGAATAGAGGAAAAGTTGCTTTTTGTAAAGAAGTTTGTAACTATTACCGTATTCATGGAAATAATGTAACTTCTGTAACAAAAAAGCAAGCTCATTTTGATGAAATTCAAAAAATACATTTATATGTACGAGAACATTTTTCTTTGTCGGGTGATCAAGAGAAAAAAATAAAAGAACGTTACTCTTATTTAAGAGAAGTTTGGAATTTAGAAAGAAAGTAGGATTTTTATGAAAAAATTACAAAAACATTGGCCAGTAATCGTTTTATTTGGATTCTTTTTTTTATTTTTAATGATTCAACATCATTATGTATTCCTTTATCATGATGACTATGGATATTTATCATTATCTTATGAAGTAACCGGAATTACTTCTTCGATGAATTACGGATTAAAAGAGATTTTTTCTTTTTTAGGAGAACATTATATGTTATGGGGCGGAAGAATTGTAGGTTTCTTTTATGAAATTTCTTTGGGGCATATCAGTAAAGATATTTATTGGTTTTTTCAAAGTCTTTGTATTGTTTTAATTTTTGTTTTTATTTATCTTATTGCTACGAAAACAACGAAATACCGTAATACCACAATAGCTCTTTTTACTATTTTTAGTTATGGACTTTTTGAAATTATGCAACTTCGTGGGGGCATTTATTGGATGACTGCTTCTTGTTTATATATTGTGCCACTATGTTTTTTCCTTGCTTTTGTTTATTTCCATCTTATTCGAGATGAAATTCAATTTAAAAATAATGTTTCTCGTTTTTTCTATTTTATTTTGGAAATAATTCTTCTTTTTTTAGGTACTTATGCTCAAGAACAAATTGCTTTTGCTGTTTTAGGTTATATTTGTATTGTGTCTCTTGTTCATTATTTTAAAACGAAAAAAATTGATTACCAAGAATTGATATTGTGCCTTGTCTCACTTCTTGCTTTTGCTCTTTTAATACTAGCACCTGGCAATGCCATTCGCATGAATCATCCAGGAAGTGCACCATTTTATGAATTATCGATGTATGCCAAAATAAAACAAAATATTCCTGAAATAGTCAATGGCATTTTTGGAAATTATACCCATTATTTTACTGGCTTTTTTCTAATTGCCGTAATATATTGTGCTTATCGAAATTTAAAAGAAAAAAATGGAGTATTATTCCTTAATTATATTTCTTTGCTTGTGACCAGTTTGATGTTTTTGGGGCAGCTATGTTTTGTCGAGTCTTATTTTGGTTATTTTACTTCTTTTTTTGGAACTCACCAATTACTTTTATCCCTTTTTATGTTAGGTCATTTATGTCTTCTTGGCTATATTGTAATCTTATATTTAATAAAAAAAGGAGAATGGACAATTTTTTATTTAGTAATTGCGGCAATATTTTCACAAGGAACTATGTTGGTTGCACCTTATTATGCAGGTAGATGTGCCATCATTTTTCATCTTATTTGTTTCTTATTTATGATAAATGTATTATGCCATCTTAAAACAGATGAAAATGTAAAATTAATTTATTTTTTCTTACCTTTTTTCATTATCACTTCACTTAATATGGGACAGATTTTGATAGGATATTATCAAAATTCTAAAGTCAATATTTCAAATGATAATGTTTTAAAAGAAGTATCACAAAGGATTACAAATGGAGAAGAAATTTCTGAAGTAAAGCTAAAAAAATTACCAAATATTTTATATTCCGGAGATCAACCTTATACTGAAGGAAATGATTATATTTATAATTGGATTAAAAATTATTATGAACTCCCAGAAAAAATTGTTTTAATGTATGAGTAAATTTGTGGTATGATAAAAATAAGAAAAAATTATAGAAAGTGTAGAGATTATTATGAAATGTAAAAATTGTGGGGCTGAAAATTTAGAAGATTCTTTTTTCTGTGTGAAATGTGGAAATGATTTAAGAAAAGAATTGGAGATCAGTGAAAAACAGAATGGGGAAGAGAATAATTCTTTTTCTGAACCCAAAAAAACGATGGAAAATTCAAATGAAAATATAAATGCAAAAGAAGAACGAATCTATATTATTATTGCTATTATTAGTATTTTATTTGGTTTATTTGTCCGTCTTGTTCCAGGAATGTTTATTGCTTCAATTGCTATTATTACTGGAAAGATAAAATGTCCAGATAGTAAAATTTTGAAAATATTATTCTGGTTAGTTATATTAATGTATGTTGTGTATGTTATTTTTGTAATTGGAATGATGATTGCTTGCAATCAAGCGGTTCAAACTTTTCCTAGATAATATGTTTGCAACTGCTTTTCCTTTTTATGGAGTTATGATATTGCTTTCTTTCTTATTAAATATCATAACTGTTTTGTTGATTTACAAAAAATTTTCTTTTTCAAAAGATGAAGTCATTGGTGCTTTGTTCTATGAAAATATTGGAATTCTTTTTGGTGGTAAATTATTAACTTTATTTCAAAATAATCATATTGATTCTTCTTTTAATTTTCAAAATTTAGGGTTGTCTTCTTATGGAGGAGTCATCGGCGCTATTCTTTTTTTGATTCTTTTTAAA
>CAOKKL010000041.1 GCA_948469065.1 uncultured Mycoplasmatota bacterium
TTGTCATTTTCTTGAACAAATACTTTTTGCCATAAAGCGTAACTAATTCCTACTACCATAATGAGTAAAAATAGAATCCCAGTTAGAAGCCATACTTTCTTTTCTTTTTCTTTCATTTACTCCACCACTTTCGTTTGTATCTAAAGCTTTAATATACTTTCTATCTTATCTAATTATAGTTTACCATGTTTTTCATAAAATAAGTATGTTTTGCTTTTATTTTTAATATTTTTATGAGTAATATCAAAAAAAAGACTTTGTTTCAAAGTCTAATTTTCAAGTGGATTTCCAAATGTATTTTCTTCATCCATTAATTTTTCTTCTAATACTTCACTTGGTTCATCATCCATAAATTCTTTTTCTAAAATCATATTAATGTCACTATATTGTTTTGCACCTGTTCCAGCTGGAATTAGTTTACCTATAATAACATTTTCTTTTAGTCCTCTTAAATAATCTACTTTTCCTTTAATTGCTGCATCTGTTAAGACACGAGTTGTTTCTTGGAATGATGCTGCAGATAAGAAAGAATCTGTTTCAAGTGAACTTTTTGTAATACCTAGCATAATAGGACGACCTTTTGCTGGAACACCACCACGCAAAATAACTGGTTTATTTGCTTCTGTAAAGTCATGTAGAGAAATTGTTAATCCTTCCACTAATTCTGTATCTCCAGCATCTACAATGCGGACTTTACTAATCATACGTTTTACAATTAATTCAATATGTTTATCTGAAATATCAACACCTTGTAATTTGTAAACCATTTGGATTTCTTTTAAGATGTATTCTTGTGCAGTAATCGGATCAGTAACAGCAAGTAATTCTTTCGGACTGATGGCACCTTCTGTTAATTTATCTCCTGCATTTACAGTATCTCCAACCGAAACTCTTACTTTCATGTTATAGTTTGTTACATGTTCTCTTGCTTCTACATCATTTTCAATCACAATTTTATGTTTTCCATTATCTTCTTTAATGCTTGCCACTTTACCATTAATTTCAGTAATGGTTGCTTTTCCTTTTGGATTTCTTGCTTCAAATAGTTCTTCAACTCTTGGAAGACCTTGTGTAATGTCATCTCCACCTGCAACTCCACCAGTATGGAATGTACGCATGGTAAGTTGGGTACCTGGTTCACCAATTGATTGAGCTGCCATAATACCAACTGCTTCTCCCGTTTCAACTAAGTTTCCAGTAGCAAGGTTACGTCCATAACATTTTTGACATACACCATTTGGAGTTTTACAAGTTAAGGCACTACGTATTTCAACTGTTTTAATACCAGCATCTTCAATTTTCTTCACGATATTTTCAGTAATCATTTCGCCTTTATCTAATATCATTTCTTTTGTTTCTGGATTCATGATTTTTTGTGCGCTATATCTTCCAAGTACTCGTTCTCCAAGAGATTCAATAACCGAACCATCTTTATCATTTACCAAATCGTATACTTCTACTCCATGAATAGAACCACAATCAAATTCTTTTACAATGATATCTTGAGCTACATCTACTAAACGACGAGTTAAGTATCCAGAGTCTGCCGTACGAAGTGCTGTATCAGCGGAACCTTTACGTGAACCATGACTTGATAAGAAGAATTCTGATACATCTAATCCTTCACTAAAATTTGAAGTAATTGGAATTTCAACTGTAGAACCATCTGGTTTTGCCATTAATCCACGCATACCTGCAAGTTGCGAGAAGTTACTGATAGAACCACGAGCTCCTGAGTTCATCATCATGAATAATGGATTGTCATAATCATTTGATGAAATTTCTTCTAATTCTTTTTGAATTTTTTTATTTGCTTTGGTCCATACATCAATAACATTATTGTATCGTTCTTCTTCAGTAATTAAACCACGTTTATACTGCTTATTAATTTTATCTACCAATTCTTTTCCTTCATCAATAACTTCATGTTTCGTTTTACTTGGAACAATATCAGCTGCTGATACGGTAATTCCTGCAATAGTAGAATATTTAAATCCTAAATCTTTTAATTTATCTAACATAATACTAGTTTCTGTAGTCTTATATCTTTTAAAAATTTGAGCAATGATTTGACCTAAAGTTTTTTTAATGAAAGGTTTTGTTAAAGGCATTTTTTTAATTTCTGCTTGAATGTCACTTCCCATTTCTAAGAAATATTTATTTGGAGTAATACCTTCAATATTGTCTTTTGTTCCTTCATTAATATATGGATAACTATCTGGTAAAATTTCATTAAAAATAATTTTTCCACAAGTTGTTATTAAATAGCGTTCTATTTGTTCATCCGTAAACAATTTATGTTTGAAGGATTTTGCTGGAACAGCAATTCTAGTATGTAGTGTAATTTCTTTTCTTTCATAAGCCATTAACACTTCATTTGGATCTTTATATACTTTACCTTCATGTTCTAAATCTGCTTTTTCCATTGTAATATAGCAATTTCCTAATACCATATCTTGAGATGGTGTAACAATTGGTTTTCCATCTTTTGGATTTAAAATATTATTTGCTCCAAGCATTAATAATCTTGCTTCTGCTTTGGCTTCTTCAGAAAGAGGAATATGAATTGCCATTTGGTCTCCATCGAAATCGGCATTAAATCCGGTACATACCAGTGGATGTAGACGAATTGCTTTTCCTCCAACTAATTTTGGTTCAAATGCTTGAATACCAAGTCTATGAAGTGTTGGAGCACGGTTAAGCATAACAGGATGTTCTGTAATAACATCTTCTACAACATCCCAAACCGCATCATCACGAGATTCAATTAATTTTTTTGCTCCTTTGATATTATGAGCAAGTCCTCGATCTACTAAACCATGAATTACATGTGGTTTAAATAACTCTAAAGCCATTTCTTTTGGAATTCCACATTGATACATTTTAAGGTTTGGTCCAACTACAATTACGGAACGTCCCGAATAGTCAACACGTTTTCCAAGTAAGTTTTGACGGAAACGACCTTGTTTTCCTTTTAACATACTAGATAAACTTTTTAATGGTCTATTTCCAGCTGCTGTTACACTTCTTCCACGACGTCCATTGTCTAATAATGAGTCCACTGCTTCTTGTAGCATTCTTTTCTCATTTTGAACAATAATAGTAGGAGCACCCAATTCTAATAGTTTTTTTAATCGATTGTTACGATTGATAATTCGTCGATATAAATCATTTAAATCACTGGTAGCAAATCTTCCACCATCTAATTGAATCATTGGTCTTAAATCTGGTGGAATAACGGGAAGTACATCCATTATCATCCATTCTGGACGATTACCAGATTCTTCAAATGAAACTAAACATTCCAAACGTTTTCCAAGACGAATTCTCTTTTGTCCTGTTGCACCTTCTAATTCTTTTCTTAATTCTTCAATTTCTTTTGCAATATCTACTTCACTTAAAAGGGTTTTGATTGCTTCAGCACCCATACCTACTTTAAAATTGGTGCCATATTTTTCATAATAAGCACGATATTCTTTGTCAGAAAGGGTTTGTTTTTTAGAAAGAGGTGCACTTCCAGGATCTAGTACAACATAAGATACAAAGTATAATACTTCTTCTAAATCTCTTGGAGACATGTCCAAAGCTAATCCCATTTTTGATGGAACACCTTTAAAGAACCAAATATGACTACAAGGTGCTGCTAGTTCAATATGTCCCATACGTTCACGACGTACTTTACTTTTGGTTACTTCTACTCCACAACGATCACAAATAACATTTTTGTATCGAAGTCTTTTGTATTTTCCACAAGCACATTCATAATCTTTGGTTGGTCCAAAAATCTTTTCGCAGAATAGACCATCTCTTTCAGGTTTTAATGTACGATAATTAATTGTTTCTGGCTTTTTTACTTCTCCATAAGACCATTCACGAATTTTTTCGGGAGAAGCGATTCCTACTTTAATTCCTTTAAAATTATTAACGGCTATCATAGAATCTCATCTCCTTCCATATCGTCTTCTTCTATATTTCCATCCTCTGGAAATTCTAAATCATCTAAATCGTCAAATTCTTCTTCTGATTCTTCTAATTCCACTGGTTCCATTTCAGTTTCTTCCTGTGGTTCTAAATCAGAAAGATCAATTTCATCGATTTTAATAGTTTCTTCTTTTTCTTCTTCTTCTTCAATTTCTTTTAAATCTAAAAGTGTATCCGTATTATCAAGTATTTGGACATTTAATCCCAATGCTTGGAACTCTTTTATTAATACTCTAAATGATTCTGGAACACCTGCTTGATTTACAGTTTTTCCTTTTACTAAAGCTTCGTAAACTTTAACACGACCAATCACGTCATCTGATTTGATTGTTAGTATTTCTTGAAGAACATGAGCTGCACCATAAGCATATAGTGCCCAAACTTCCATTTCTCCAAATCTTTGTCCACCAAATTGAGCTTTTCCTCCAAGTGGCTGTTGTGTAACCAATGAATATGGTCCGGTTGCACGAGCATGTAATTTATCATCAACCATATGGTGAAGTTTAACCATGTACATAACACCTACGTTTACTTTGTGTTCAAATGGTTCTCCAGTACGTCCATTGATTAATGTAACTTTTCCATCATCGTCCATTCCAGCACTCGCCATTTCTTCTCGAATATCATCTAAGTTTGCTCCATCGAATACTGGAGTGGCATAATGAACTCCAAGTTTTTTTCCAGCCATTCCTAAGTGTACTTCTAAAATTTGTCCAATATTCATACGAGATGGAACACCAAGTGGATTTAACATGATATCAACTGGACGACCATCTGGTAGATAAGGCATATCTTCTTGTGGTAAGACAAGGGAAATAACACCTTTATTACCATGACGACCACTCATTTTATCTCCTACTTGAATTTTACGTTTTTGAATAATATACACACGAATGATTTTAAAGACTCCTGCTGGAAGTTCATCACTATTTTCTTTTGTATACACTTTAACATCATGAACAATTCCGCCAGCTCCATGTTCTACTTTTAGGGAAGTATCTCTTACTTCTCTAGTTTTTTCACCAAAAATAGCATGTAATAATTTTTCTTCACTCGTTAGTTCTTGAACACCTTTTGGAGTAACTTTTCCAACTAAGATGTCTCCTTCTTTTACTTCTGTACCAATTCTTACAATACCTTCGGAATCAAGATTTCTTCTTGCTTCTTCTCCTACATTTGGAATATCACGTGTAATTTCTTCTGGTCCTAATTTCGTATCACGGCATTCAATATCATAGTGTTCTATGTGAAGTGATGTATAAACATCATTTTTTACTAAATTTTCATTTAATATAACAGCATCTTCATAATTATATCCATTATAAGTCATGAAAGCTACAGTCATATTTTTACCTAAAGCTAATTCTCCATTATCACAACTTGGTCCATCCGCAATAACTTGACCCATGTGAATGGTATCGCCTTTTTTCACTAATGGGCGATGATTAAAACTAGATGAGGCATTACTTCGTTCAAAATTTGCTAAATAATAAGTATCTTTTCCTTTTGCATTTTTGACAATAATTTTCTTGGCGTCTGCATATTCTACTACTCCATCTGCCTTAGCAACCACACAAGAGCCAGAATATTTTGCAGCAATACATTCCACACCGGTTCCTACAATAGGTGCTTCAGCTTTTAATAAAGGTACAGCTTGACGTTGCATGTTAGAACCCATTAATGTTCTATTTGCATCATCATAATTTAAGAAAGGTATACAACTAGTTGTAATTGATACAACTTGACTTGGGGCTACGTCAACAAAGTCTACTTCTTCTCTTTTTACCATTACATTATCGCCATTAATACGTACAAGTATTTCGTCTTCTATTATACGCCCAGCATCATCAATTTTAACGGTTGCTTGTGAAATATAATAATCTGCTTCTTCATCTGCTGTCATATAAACTACATCATTTTTTTGGACAAATCCATCTTTTACTCGACGATATGGAGACATAATAAATCCATATTCATTGATTTTAGCATAACTTGCAAGGGATGTAATCAGTCCAATATTTTGTCCTTCTGGTGATTCAATAGGACAAATTCTACCATAGTGGGAAGCATTTACGTCACGTACATCCATTCCAGCACGATCACGAGATAATCCACCAGGTCCTAAAGAAGATAAACGTCGTTTATCAGTTAATTCTGCAATTGGATTAATTTGATCCATGAACTTAGATAACTGACTACTTCCAAAGAATTCTTTTAATACTGCAGTAACTGGACGAATATTAATTAAAGATTTTGGTGTAACATCTTCAATTTCTTGTGTAGTCATTCGTTCACGTATTACTCGTTCCATACGAGCCATACCAACACGGAATTGATTTTGAATTAATTCTCCTACTTGTCTTACACGACGATTTCCTAAATGATCGATTTCATCCGTGTTTCCAATTCCATCTTGAAGATTTAAATAATAGGAAATAGCTGCATAAATATCTGGAATTGTTAATCTTCTTTCATCAACGTTTTGATCATTTCCTATAATTTTAACTACTTTATCTTGATTATCTTTATCAAAAACTTTAATTTCTTGAATATTATCATAATTATCTAATTCTTCATTAATAATTGTTTTATGTACTCCATACCCATTTTTTAAAATTGGTTTGATTTGTTCTAATACATCTTTGGTAATTAATGTTCCTTTTTTTACAATTACATTTTTTCCATCTTTGATATCTTCTGCTAAAGTTTGATTTAAAAGGCGATCCGTTACATTTAATTTTTTATTAAATTTATAACGACCAACTTTAGCTAAGTCATAACGAAAACGATCAAAAAATCTCGTTACCAATTGATTTTTTGAAGAATCTAAAGTAGCTGGTTCTCCTGGTCTTAATTTTTCATAAATTTCAATTAAAGCTTCATCACTATTTTTCGTACTATCTTTTTCAAAAGTATTTAGAATATATTGATTTTCTCCAAAAACACTAACAATGTCTTCATTATTTGAAAGTCCTAAAGCTCTTAAAAATGTAGTAACTGGAACTTTTCTAGTACGATCAATACGTACATACATAATATCTCTTGCATCCAGCTCAAATTCCAACCAAGTTCCTTTATTCGGAATCATTTCTCCACTAATAATACGTCTTCCATTTTTATCTATTTCACGTTTAAAATAGACACTTGGAGAACGTACTAATTGAGAGACAATAACACGTTCTGCTCCATTAATAATAAATGTACCCGCATCGGTCATTAATGGCATATCTCCCAAGAAAATCTCTTGTTCTTTTACTTCTCCCGTTTCATGAATAAAAACTCTTGCTTGAACCTTAAGCGGTGCAGCATAGTTTACCATTCTTTCTTTTGCTTCTTTGATTGAATATCTTGGTTCATCAAAAGAATAATCTCCAAAGTCAATGGTAACATTTCCTGTAAAACTTTCTACTGGAAATAAATCTTCAAATACTTCTTTAATTCCAACTTCTAAGAATTCATTGTATGATTTTTTTTGAATTTCCAATAAGTCAGACAATTCCATTGTGTTTTTACTTTTTGAAAAGCTTCTTCTATTCCGATAATCCCCAAATTTTTTTAAAGTGTAAGCCACGATTTCACCCCATCTAATATAAATTTTTGTTCACTTTTTTTTGCGCAAAAAATCAACACGTCACCAATTTATAATTTTAACAGCCAATCTTATTGGTGTCAACTGAATTTTGCTCTTATAATATAAAATCCTTTACTTTTTTTTAAGATTTCACACTTTCCATATTCCATAACTTTTTTTAAAATACTATTTGCACCTTGATCTTTTCGAATTACAAACCAAAGCGCACCATTTTTTTTTAAATGTTCTTTCGCTTTTATTAATATATTTAAGACTATTTCTTTTCCCGCTCGTATTGGTGGATTTGTTACAATTAAATCATATTTCCCTTCAATGTTTTCATAAGCGTTTGATAAAATTGTTTGTCCTCTAATTCTATTTTTGAGTCGATTTTGTTCCGCCAAATGCAAGGCTCTTTTATTTACATCACACATAATTACTTCACTGTCTAATTTTTTTGCTAATACAATTCCTAGAAAGCCATAACCACAACCAACATCTAAAATACTTAAATGATTTTTTGTTTCTTCCTTTATAATTGTATCAATTAAAAGTCTGCTACCAAAATCAATTCTATTTTTAGAAAATACTCCATTGTCACTAAAAAACTCAAAGCTTTCGCTTTGCTCTTGATAGGAAATCACTCTCATTTCACTTTTTAAATCTAAGTTATTGGTAAAATAATGTTCCAAGAAATCACCATTCAATCTTTATAAAGAAATTTATATCCCAAATTTTAACAAAAAAAAAAAGAGAAGTCAACATGAATGTCTGGATTGATTTCCTTTTGAAGGATCATCTAAATGTAAAAATTCGTTTATATATCGAGAATCTTCTCTTATGAATAGACTTTGCTGTTTTATTTTTTTTCTTAACATTTCTATTTCTTTCTTTTTTTCTTCTATAAATTTAGAATTTATTCTCAGCGATTTTATTATAAAATCGTAAATTTCTTTTAACTCTTTGTTCCATTCATTTAATTTTGTTTGACTTTTTGTTTGAAACTGAAAGTACAAATCGATAAATTTTTTTATATTAATTTCTTTTTTTTGACTTATTATTTCTATAAAATCTGGATTTAGTATAGCAAAGAAAAGACATTCTTCAAATTGCATTAAAAAGCCACACATTTCTAATGTATCAGAATCTAAATGATTGAAATCAGGTCTACATTTTATTTCTAATATTGGATAAGGCAACTGAGATGTAAGAAATAAATGATCAACAAATGTTTTTAATACTTCTAACATTTCGGACTTTTTGATATCCAAAAAATGAACTTGGCTAATGATTGCATATGCTTTGTCTGTATAAAAAAACATTTGTATTTCTGCTATTTTCTTTTCATTTTGAAATATTTCAAAGATTTCTTCTTTCTTATGTGGGTCATCAAAATTCCAATCTTCTTCTTTTGATAACAGACTATCTTCATTTAATGGATACTTTTCCATGTAATTATTTGAATTTTTTCTTTTTATAATCATATAAGCTCTCCTAACATTATAAATTTTTACTTAAAAATCATCGTAAAAAATTTCTTTAGTGTTGTATTATAGCATATTAAATAAAAAAAAGAAGATTTTTTATTCTTCGCTTTCCTTTTTTAATTTAATTAATACTTCTCTTGGTTTTGAACCATTTTGAGGACCTATTATACCTCTTTCTTCTAGTAAATCTACAATTCTAGCAGCCCGATTATATCCAAGACGAAATCTTCTTTGTAGTAGTGAGGCACTAATCTTTCCTGTTTGCGCTGCAAATTCAACAATTTCATTATAAAGAGGATCATCGTATTCTTCTGGTTCGCTATCTGCTCCAGCCATATGGGAGTCATTTAAGTTTGTAGTTAAAGATTCATCATATTGGGCTTGCTGTTCTTTGCAAACATATTCTATTACTCTTCTAATTTCATCGTCGGAAATAAAACACCCTTGAATTCGAATGGGAATATTTTCTCCCATTGGTTTGTAAAGCATATCTCCTTTTCCAAGAAGTTTTTCTCCTCCTGGCATATCTAAAATTGTTCTAGAATCTATTTGACTTGAAACCGCAAAGGAAATACGAGAGGGAATATTTGCTTTTACTACTCCAGTAATGACATCTGTAGATGGTCTTTGTGTTGCTACAATTAAGTGAATTCCTGCAGCTCTTGCCATTTGAGTAATTCTCATAATGGAATCTTCTACTTCTTTACTCGCTACTAACATTAAATCGGCAAGTTCATCAATAACAACTAAAATATAATACATTTTTGGAATTGGCGCGGATGGATTTTCTTTATTTTGTGTATCTACCCACTCATTATAGCTGCCAATATTTTTTACTCTTTTTTCAGCAAAGGTATCATATCTTTTTTCCATTTCAACGACAATTTTTTGTAAGGCTAGTGAGGCTTTTTTGGGGTCTGTTACAACGGGACATAATAAATGTGGCACTCCATTGTAATTTGATAATTCCACTTTTTTAGGATCTACTAACATAATTTTGATTTGGTCTGGGCGATATAACATTAATAAAGAGGCTAACATACTATTAACACATACCGATTTACCAGAACCAGTAGAACCAGCAACTAACAAATGTGGCATTTTGGAAAGGTCAGCTGTTTGTGGACGACCCATAATATCTTTTCCAAGTGCTACTAACATTTTAGCATTTTCTTGAGATTTCGGAATATTAGCTAAAATTTCTTTTATTTTAACGGCACTTATAACTGGATTTGGAATTTCTATTCCAATTGTACTTTTTCCAGGAATTGGGGCTTGAATTCGAACATCTTTTGCGGCCAAGGCTAAAGCAATTTCTTTATTTATCCCAACAATTCGACTTACTTTTGTACCTGAGGGAACGACGACTTCATATTGCGTTACACTTGGTCCCATGTGGACATCAACGACTCTTCCTTGAATTTGAAAGTCTCTTAAAATTCGCTCTAAATTTTGTTTATTACTTATAATAAACTGATTGGAATTTACTTTTTTAGGTTTTTCTGGATTATCAAGTAAGTTAATGCTTGGCAATTTGTAATGGTCATTTGCAAAATGAATATTTCCTTGTCCATCATCGGAAGTAATTGTATTTGGAGCCATCTTTTCTTCTTTTAATGGCGCTCTATCTATATTTTTATCATAGTGCTGTATTTCTTCAATGGTTGTAAAAACTTTTTTTGGTTCTTGTTCTTCTTCAAATTCTTGATCTTCTTCGTATTCATAATCATTTTCTACTATTTCTAATTTCGGTTCTTTTTCTCGTTTTATTTTTTTGAATGATTTAAAACACTTCGATAATAAATTTCCAATGTTCATATTAAACATTAAAATAAGGCCAAAAATCGTTAAGAATCCCAAAACAATGTAAACACCTGGAGTTCCAACAAGTGAAGTACTTAAAAATGCAAAAACAGCTCCTACGATTCCTCCTCCAATTACAATGGATGTTTGACCGGATGTCGCTAGGGAATTAGATGTACCCATAGAATTTGCTCTTGCCATATAATTATCAATTGTTGCGCTAAAAATATCACTTGCTTTTTCACAGGTATTAATAAAGGTTAAATGACTTAAAATTAAAATTACAATAATAATTATATATAACCCGATTAGCTTTGCACTCATAAAACCAGGCAATTTTCGTTTTATTAACATGTAAAATCCTAAATATAATAAAAGAATTAAAATGGCTGGCCACCATTCTCCAAGTAAAAACATGGCAAATTTTTTTAAAATTGTTCCAACAGGGCCAAAACCAAAACCAATTAATCCAATTAAAATAAGAATTAAACCTGTAAGTTCGACTGAATATGTAAAGCTTGATGCACTATCTGCTTTTGATTTTTTCTTTTTTGCCATCCTTTACCACCATACATATTATATCTTATGACTCTTTTTTTTGCAAAGTCTTTTACTTTTAATTGACGAAAACAAATTGAAATTTATTCTTTTGTTTTAAAGAATTTTTTTGATTTTCAGAATTAAAAATATTATATTTTTTTATCGAAATCATTTATAAGCTTTAAAAAGTTTCTATCACTTTATTTTTAAGAATTTAAAACATTAAAGTAAATTAATATAAAAATCTTTTCACAAAATTATAATTTTTAACTTCCAATTTTAAATTGCAAGTACAATACGATAACCAGTATCTTGATAATTATTACCAGCATTTCCTCCAAAAGCAAAGATACCAGCTTCTATACCAGAATCATATAAACGTCCTCGACCAGTCCATGGTGTCCAATTATTAATCATCCATGCGGCATTTTGATACCAAGAATTAATTTGCCTTGTGGAAGACGTCGTCCCAAATGGTCCTAGTTCACCTGTTGCATCTCCTAAAATTCGTCGATTGTAATGTTCATCATCGGTTCCATATGAGTAAATATCGTAATATTTTGGTTCTGGAAATGACATTCCTGTTGCAGTTCCTGTTCCAAAAGAATAAAGTCCTGCAAAGCCACTTGTTTCGTTTGCCCTTCTACCTGCATATAATTTTCCATCAATAGAAATCATAGCTCCCATGGTATATTCCCAATTACCACCACTCATATCATATACTCCACTAATATTTCCTGTAGTACTAGATAAATATCCTACTTCACTATTGTATCTCTTCGTATACGTTCCATCAGCATTTAAAGAAGTTCCTTCATATTTATTGCAATCGCGACTATCTCCAGTCCATTCACAAGTAGGTTCCTTTACAGCGCTGTATCCGGTTATAAAATTACTATTGTTGTTAATTCTTACACGACTTCTACTCCCATACATACTATGTTGTAAGTAAGCCACTGCTCCCCATTCGGTATTCTTCATCATGTGACTATCATATTCTCTTTTGTAGTTGTAACTATTTAAGTGTGCATTTGCTACTTGGATTCCTCTCCATGAATACACATTCGGTTTGATTTCTACTTGTTCTGAATTATTAATATTTTGTTCAGCTCCTGCTGTATTGGTAGCTCCTTTGTATCCCGTTTCAAACTTTCCTACCCATAACCCTTTGGTTCCAAAGGCTTGGAAGGCTGGATGGGTCATGTAATCTCCTACCCTGCAATTTCCACTTTCTCCACTTACTCCTGGTGTTTTACATTCGCCACTTTTTTCATCAACAGTGTCATAATCTCCAAAAATAACTTCTATCGTTTGTTCTTTCTTTTGAACTG
>CAOKKL010000042.1 GCA_948469065.1 uncultured Mycoplasmatota bacterium
CTTGTGGTCCTGTTGGGCCTGTAGCACCTTGTGGTCCTGTTGGGCCTGTAGCACCAGCTGGTATTACAAAATTTAAAATAGCATTTTCGTTATTTCCAGCATTCGTTACAGATGGCTCTGAACCAGGTAAACCAGCTGTAGTAGTGCCAATTTCAATAGTAGCTGGACCTTGTGGACCCGTTGGACCTGTTGGACCAATGATGTTTCTTCCAGAACAACAACATCCTTGACTGGTATGATTTGCAGCATATTCTTGAACTTTACACTGTGCTTGACGATAAAGATTATTCATAAAAAACTCCTTTCTTTAATAGATTATGTAAAAATTTTATTTTTGCAAGTGTCATTATCATTATTCTTATCCACAAAAAAATTACCTTTTGTAAAGTAATTCTTTTATTTGAAGTTACTACTCCTTAATTTATAAATGATACTTTCGCATTTATACTTATTCTTTCTTTTCACTTATGTATAAAATTACATCAGTTAATTTTTCATTATAAAAAAAGATTACTTTATTTAAAAGTAGTCTTCCTTGTTAATCAATTACTTCAATTTTCATTAAATTTGTTGTTCTATTGGTTTCATTATTTGGAAATCCACCAGTTGTAATAATAATATCGCCTTTGCTTAATTCCATAAATTCTTTCGAAACATCAACACTTTTTGTTAAAACCTCATCTGTTAAATTCATAATTGGTAAAATTCTCGAATAAACTCCCCAGTTAAGTGCCAAACGTCGTCCTGTTTTTTCATCTGGAACCAAAGCTAAAATAGGAGCATTTGGTTTTAAATTACTAATAACTCTTGCAGTATGCCCGCTTATCGTAGCAGCACTTATTAATTTGGCGGATAAACGGTTTGAACTTTCAACAACATTGTTTGCAATCGCAGAAGTTACATTATCCAACTTATGATTAGAAAAAGCATAATTAAACTCCGAGAATTTTTCTGTCGTTTCACATATTCTTGCCATTGCTGCCACAGTTTCAATAGGATGTTTTCCTATCGTAGTTTCACCAGAAAGCATTACTGCATCAGTACCATCCAATACCGCATTTGCAATATCACTTGTTTCTGCTCTTTTTGGACGACTATTCTCCATCATAGTTTCAAGCATTTCTGTAGCCACAATACAAATTTTTCCCATCTGACGGCACATTCTAACCATTCTTTTTTGAATAATAGGCAACATTTCACTAGGAACTTCCGCACCCAAATCCCCTCTTGCTACCATAATACCATCCGATACTTCCAAAATTGCAGATAAATTATCAATTCCCAATTGATTTTCAATTTTACAAATAATTTGTAAATCTTCTCGTCCATGTTGTTTGATAATTTCTTTTGCTTCTAACACATTTTCGGGAGTAGAAACAAAGGAAATAGCTATAAATTCTCCACCATGTTCACAAGCATATTTTATATCTTCTCGATCTATTTCACTAATATATGGAATATCAAGATGAACTCCTGGGACACTTAAACTCTTTTTATTACCTAAAATTCCTCCATCGATGATTTCACAAGTAATCCCATCTTCTTCTACACTTAAAACTTTTAATTTCATCTTGGCGTTTTCTAATAAAAAATCATCTCCTGGCTTTAAAGAATTTAAAGCTTCTGGGTGATTTACGGAAAAACGTTCTTTTGTACCTAAAACATTTTCTTTCACAATTCGAACGGTTTTGCCTTCTTCTAATTCAATTTTATCATTTTCCATCATTCCACAACGAAATTCTGGTCCTTTTGTATCCCAAAGAATCGCAATATTAAGCCCTGTTCTTTTTCTTACTTCACGAACAGAATCACAAGCTTTCTGTCTTTCTTCTAATGTAGCGTGCGTAAAATTAATTCTTGCTATATTCATTCCAGCTAAAGCCATTTGTTCCATAACTTCTACTTCGCTACTAGCAGGACCAATACTACATACAATTTTCGTCTTTTTCATTTTTAACTTCCTTTCCTAAATGCCATTTGATTATACTATAAAATGAATAATATATGCAAATCATTCCCTTCTTTTTTATTTTAAAATACGTAAAGAATTTAAAATCGTTAAAAGTGTAACTCCTACATCTGCAAATACAGCAAGAACCATCGAACCAATTCCAAATAAGCTAAAACAAATAACAATAATTTTCAAACCAAGTGCAAAAATTAAATTTTGTTTCAAAACAAAAAGTGTTTTCTTAGAAATATGTTTTGCCTCTAATAATTTTTCTAAATCACTTGATATAATAACAACATCACTTGCTTCAATAGCACTTTCAGAACCACTACCCATAGCAATGCCACAATCGCTTAAACGCAAGACAGGAGCATCATTGATTCCGTCTCCAACAAAAGCAATCGTTTCCGTTTTATTCTTTTTCTTCAACAATTCAAATTGATGAAATTTTTCATCTGGTAGTAAATCGGCAACAAAATCATCCAATCCAACTTGCTCGCTAGTAATTTTTGCAATATCTTTATGATCTCCTGTAAACATTGTAGTAAAAACATTGGAATTTTTAAGAGAAGAAATAACTTCCTTGGCATTTTCTTTAATGTTATCTCCTAAGGTAACATATCCAATCACATCATCATCAATCGAAAGATATATCACCGTTTCTTTGGTCTTTTCTGTAGTATGAACAAATTTTTCATTTCCTAAACGAATTAATTGACCTTCATAAATATAAGAAATCCCTTTCCCTTTTTCTTCCACAACATTTTCAAGTTTTGGAACACTTATCGATGTGTATTGTTTTAAAATTGACTTAGCAAGAGGATGATTCGAATACGTTTCGCCATAAACTAAATATTTGATAATATCATCTTTTGTATAATTAGAATTTAATAAAACAATACTAGATATTCCAAAATCACCCGTTGTTAATGTACCAGTTTTGTCAAAAACAATTTTTTGATAATTTGCTAATAAGTCAATATAGTTACTGCCTTTTACTAATATTCCATGCTTACTCATAGCCCCTAACCCAGCAAAATAACAAAGAGGAACAGAAATAGCAATGGCACATGGGCAAGATACTACAAGAACCATAAAAGCACGATACAAACTCTCTTGATAAGTTATCGAAAAAAGAATTGGAGTAAAGAAAAAAATCAAAAACGAAACTACCATCATAATTGGAGTATAATACTTAGAAGCTCGATTTACAAAATTTTCTGTTTTCGCTTTTTTATCACTCGCATGTTCCATTAAATCCAAAATACGTTTGACAGTACTATTTTCATAAAGTGATGTAACTTTCATTTCAAAAACAGATCCATTATTAACACTTCCAGATAAAATTTCTTCTCCCTTTTCTTTCAACATGACTTTTGATTCTCCCGTCAAAGAAGCAGTATCTAATTCACAATTTTCATTTAATAATATTCCATCCAAAGGAACTTTTTCTCCTTGTAATACCACTAGAGTATCACCAATCTGAATTTTTTCAGGAGATAAATCAAGAGTTTTATTACCTTCTTTTTTATGAGCAATACTTGGTTTTAAAGACATTAAAAGTGAAATACTTTTACGAACATTTCCTGTGGCTTTTTTTTCAAAATATTTTCCAATTTGATATAAAAATAAAACCATAAATCCTTCCATTGATTTTTCAATAAAGAATGCTCCAAAAGCAGATACCACAATTAAGAAGTTCT
This sequence comes from uncultured Mycoplasmatota bacterium, assembly GCA_948469065.1. Taxonomy (GTDB): domain Bacteria; phylum Bacillota_I; class Bacilli_A; order RF39; family UBA660; genus MGBC162267. The sequence continues at coordinate 3,655 of CAOKKL010000042.1, forward strand.
CATTTAAAATTCCTTTTTTTAATAATTGAATCGCTTTTAAAAAGGTTTGATATCCTAAGATACAATAACTTCCTAAAACAAATATATTTTGAAACCAAAAATTTGCCATAAAAAGAGAAATTAAATAGAAAATAAGACCTAACCCTAAAAAAATTAAATCTTTTTTTGCTGTATTATTTTCTTCCATTTTCTCTAAAACTCTAACATTTTGTTCTATTGATTTTACATCACTAATAACATGATTTAACACATCTATTTTATAATTTGTTTCTAACGTTAAAGTAAGTTTACTAAAGTTTAAAACAACATTTTGATAATGTTCTAACTGATTTAAATATTCTTCTAAACTTCTAGCACAATTTGCACAATCCAAATTTTGAATAAAAAATTTATATTTCTTCCACATGATTAAGTCCTTTCTCATAAATTTCTTTGATATGATGATCATCCAAAGAATAATAAACAACTTTTCCTCTTTTTTGGTATTTCACTAATTTTGCTTGCTTTAAAATACGAAGTTGATGACTTGTGGCAGAAGGAGTTGAACCAATAATATAAGATAAATCACATACACACAATTCTTCTTCCATTAAAGCACAGAGAATCTTCATACGAGAAGAATCGCCAAATACTTTAAACAATTCCGCTAAATTAATAATCGTTTCTTCTTTCGGAAAATTTTTTTGAATTTTTGTTACAATTTCTTTATGAATTATATTACATTCACAAAATTCATTCACATTATCATCCTTTCATATGAATATTTATTCATATATTCATATTATATTCTTTTTTCTAAAATGTTGCAAGAAAAAGAATGAATTAAAAAAAAATTTCCATAATAAAAATGTGATAACTATGCAAAAAGAAAAATATATAAAAGAATTTCTAGAATTTATAAAACAAGGAAGTTGTACTTATACTGCAACCCAATTCATGAAAAAAGAACTAATGAAATTAGGATTTCAAGAATTATTTGAAGAAAACGATTGGCATTTAACCAATGGAAGTTATTTTGTGACAAGAAATGACGCATCCATAATTGCTTTTTCTATTGGCAAAAATTATCAAAACAGCTTTAATATTATTACCACTCATTCCGATACCCCTTCTCTTTTAATAAAGCCTCAAAACGAATTGTATGACAATGGATATTTAAAAATTAATATTGCGCCTTATGGTGGGCTTTTAAATTATGGTTGGCTAGATAGACCACTTTCTATGGCTGGTAAAATCATTTTAAAACAAGATAATATGTTTCTTTCAAAAATTATTGATTTAAAAGAACCATATTTTGTCGTACCGAGTTTAGCAATTCATCAAAACGACAAAGCAAATAGTAATTTAGATTTAAATACTCAAATTGACCTCATTCCATTTCTTTCTTTAAAAGAAGAAAAAAATATAATACGAAAAATCATTAGTGAACACATGAAAATTCGAGAAGAAGATATATTAGATTATGATTTGCATTTATATAATGTAGAAGAACCTTACATTATAGGAAAAGAAAAAGACATTTTACTTTCTCCAAGATTAGATAATTTAACTAGTACTTTTGCAGCTTTTAAAGCTTTAGAAAAAGAAAAAAATGAAAAGAATATTAATGTCTTTTGCTCTTTTAATAGTGAAGAAATTGGAAGCTTAACCAAAGAAGGAGCAGATTCAAATTTTCTTTTCGATACATTAAAAAAAATTGCTGCTTCCTTAAAGATAGATATTACTACCACTCTTTATCAATCCTATGTTATTAGTTCCGATAATACTCATGCCCATCATCCAAATCATCCAGATAAATCTGATGATTCAAATAAGATTTATTTAAATCAAGGAGTAGTTATTTCAAAAGAAATTTCTTCAACGACTGACAGCCTTTCTTCTTCCTTATTTAAAAGTATTTGTAAGCAAGCTAACGTTTTTTATCAAGATTATACAAGCCGTAATGATTTGGCCTCCGGAAGTACACTTGCAGGAATTAGCTTAAGACATGTAAGTACGATGTCCATAGACATAGGACTTGCGCAGCTTGCAATGCATTCTTCTTATGAATGTATAGGACTACACGACATATATTCCCTTTACCAAGCTTTTGATATGTTTTATCAAACAAGTTTTCAAAGAAAAGAAAAAAGCACAACTATTCTTTTTTAGAAGTTGTGCTTTTTGTTTCGTCTTCTTTTTGTCTTTCCAACGTTACTTTATTTCTTTTATTAGGCTTTGTTTCTTCTAATAAATCTATCACCTTAGTACCTGCCACAAAATCATGAAGTCCTCTTTTATCCATGCGAAGCAGAACCAAAAAAATTGTGATATATAATAAAATATAGCCGACCAAATTTAAATTATTATACACTACATAATAGTTTTCTTTGCTCACTGTATAAAGAATAATCATTTGAACAATCGTAATCATTAAATTATTCAAAACAATACTTCTTAATAAATAAGAAAAAATAGGTACTTCTTTTTCATCTTTTACGGAAACTACTTGTAATCTCATTAATTGTTTTCCAATTGTTCTTCCTTTACGCTGCCACTGAAAAATAACAAAATATCCAATAATTACTACAATATTTATAATGGTAAAACTTAAATTCATACGGTTTAAATCATAAGACAAGGAAATAAATTTTGTCTCATATTCTTCGATTGTTATTTCTTCTTTTTTATATTGTTCAAAAATTTCTAATATGCGATTATAACTTTCTTCATAACGTGCTTTTTCTGGATTAATGAAAGGAATACTAGCAAGGAAAGATGTAATAACACTGACAATAAAAAGATCAATGAAAAATGCAATGACTCGACGAAATATTATATTTTTCAAAAAAATCACCTAAGTACATTATAGCAAGAATAAAGATAGAAAGCGAGGGAAAAAAAACAGAAATTTTCTGTTATTTAATATCTTTATCATAAGAAATATCGGATACTTGATATTTTCGATTCCGAGATATAAAACCTAATAATTTAGTTGTTCCAAAGCCTAATCCTGCTAAAAGAAAGAAATATAATACTCCAAACATCGTAAATTTTGGTTCTGACTTTGTAAGTAAACTAATAATCGAAGCACCTGCACTCATACTAGTAACAATTGTTAAACTATTAATTGACTTACTTGTTACATCAGATTTTAATCCGTTAAATAATTTTTGTGCGGAACTAATATAAGTTTGCGTCATATCCCATAAATATTTAATATAATCTAAAGTATCTCGTAAAGTTTCAAAACGATAACCACTAATTGCTAAAAATTCTGTCAAATTCTTATCGCTTTTTGCAATTTTTTCACGTGTTGAAATATAAGTACCCATTTGATTAATTCTTCCATCAATTAAATTAATTGTTTTTGCATATCCTTCTAATTTAGAAGCAAATTTTACTATATCGGCACCAACAACTTGTGCATTTTCTTTTACCCGATCAATTTTTTCCCAAATAATACGATGCATATTCAAATAACGATGTAATTGTCCTTTAAATTCTCGAATAAATATTTGCGATTCAATATATTTTTCTATATTGGCAATTTGCTGTTTTTTATTATTAATAAAATAATATTTATCACCACGAACCACATCATAATTAGGATTTGTAAATTCAAAATACTTTTGCTTTTCCGTCCGGCTCAATAATTCATTAATTTGTTCTTTTGTAATATTATTACATACCACAAAATAAGGATAAACCGTTTCTATATTGGCAAGTTCTTTGGGTACTGGTGCACCTAAACTAAACAAATAATTAATTGCAGGAGACAATTTATTTTCATAATAATCTGTCACTTTATCCAAATCTGCAAATAAAGTATCTTCATGAATTTCCTTATTATTTAAAACAATAAGACCATCTTCAAATATTTTAACAGTAATACTTAAATTCGTAGTAAATTCAATATATTCTACTCCATCTACACCATAATCAATTTTTCCAATTCCTAAACTTTTTCGATATTCGATTAATTTCGTTTGTTCCAAATTTAATTTTGATTTGCATTCTCTTAAAAAATCATAAATTTCTGTTAATTGAAGCATAGTTCTTTGAAACCAACCACCAATATATACATTTGATATTTTCATTTTATCACTCCTATAAGTTTAACTCAAAAAATTTGGCGTCAATTACTTCAAAACCTTCATTAATATAACAAGTATGCGCCGGAACTCGAAAATTTTTCGACCATAATTTAATACTAATACAATTGTGTTCTTGACATATTTTTTTAATAACACTCATCATATGTTTGGCAATATGATGTCTACGATATTCTGGTAAAACACAAACATGATTTAAAATTGCATAGGTTTCCATCCCATCAAATATTGTTGGTACAATCGTAATTTTTGTATGAGCAATTATCTTTTCATTCATTTCTCCAATCAAATACAATTGATTTCTATCATGTTTTGTTTTTTGAAATATTTCTAAAGCTTGTTCTACTTGTGTATTCTCATCAAAACAATTATTTGTTAATTCTACAACTTGTGTAATATCTTCTTCTTTGGCTAGTCGAAACTTTAATTCCATTTAATCCACCTTCTATTCTTAATTTATTATACTATGAATTATAAAAATCTTACAAGTATACAAAACAAGACAGTAAAATAAATGTAAAAGCAATTCTATTTTTTAGAATTGCTTAAATAATTTAAATATTTTCGTCACGAATCGCTTCTAAAATATTTTCTTTTTTAATTTTATGAACAGAATAAACCATTGCTAAAAGAACAACTGTAAATACTCCAAAGCAAGCTATGAAAATAGCATTCCATGGAATTAAGATTTTTCCACTATCAATCAATGTGACCATATTATTATGAATTAATAGAATCACTCCAAAAGAAACTGGAAGACCATATAATAATGATTTTAAACCGAAGAATAAACTTTCAAATAAAATCATTTTGTTAAATCCACTAGGAGACAATCCCATACTTCTTAACATTGCAAATTCTTTTCTTCTCAAATTAATACTTGTATGAATTGTATTAAAGACACTAGTAACTCCAATTAAAGTGACCAAAGAAATAAATCCATAAAGTAAAATTTTAATTGCTAACAAAGCATTTTTTTGTTCTTTCAGTTCCATTTTCGGAGAAGAGACATTATAATTATCTGTTTTTGCTTTGTCTTTTAATTCTTGATAAATGGTTTCATATTCAGAAGAATTCGCATGTAAGATATAAAATGGTTGTTCTTGCTTTTCTAAATGAAAATTTTGAAATAATTCTTCATATTTACTTTTACTAATAAATGCACTTGGAAAAGATGAATATTTTAAATATTGAAAAGTAATTGGAACTTGATCACGATCTACCAAATTAAAATCCCTAAGAGAACAATCATAATCTTCGCCACTAGAATTAAGTTGACACACAGAAAACTCATTTGGCATTTCTTTTAAAAGATTCCCATGATAAGATTTTCGATTTCCATCATTATAACGCGTTATTTGTCCTTCATTTATGAAAATAATATCGTTTTTGCTTGCATTTACACTCGTGGCATAATTTTGAAATTCTTCATCCGAAAAAACAAATAAATCCACTTGTAAATAATCTTCTTTTTCATAAGGTGAAATTCTTTCTTTACGATAATCTAAATATTCATCCACATAATTTGTAAATGGAACTTGTAAGGTGATGTAATCCGTCATATATAAATAAGTTGACGAAAATCGTGGGTCTTTTCTAATTTCTTCTAATTTTCCTTTTTCATAAGCACCAATTGTAATATCCATATCATAATAATCTACAGAATTCATCGTGGATACTCCATAGGTAATATAAGCACTAAAAGAAATAAACAATACAATACTAACAAACAAAGACAATACAGTAATTCGATATTTCTTTTTATTTCGTTTCATATTTTTAAGGGCTAGTTCTCCTTCTATTCCAAATAATTTTGTAATAAATTTAGGAGTTTTTAATTTTCTTTTTGGCATTTTAATATCATCATTTTCACGAATCGCTACAATCGGTGTTACTCTACTACTTCGTCTTGCAGGTATGAAAGCAGAAAAGAAAACTACAAGAATCATAAATGCAATTGGCACTAGAATAAAAGTCCAATTAATGACTAAGGAAAATTCATATTGCCAAATATTTTTCAAAAGATAATTTAAAATTTGTAACACGGTATAGATTCCTAAAAAAGAACCAGCAATTCCTAAAATTATTCCTATCGTACCAACTAGAAATGCTTCAAAAAATACAGTGTGTAAAATTTGTTTTTTGGTCGCCCCAATACTAGAATAAAGTCCAAACTGCTTTTTTCTTTCCATCGTAGATATTGCAAAAGAATTATAAATTACAATAATACATCCAATCGATAATAAACTAAGTGCAATACTTAAAACACTTAAAATAGCATGATTGACATTACTATATCTTGTTGTTCCATAGTAATATAAAAGACGATCATTATAATCGATATCATTATTTTTTAAAGACAAGGTTTCTTTTATTTCTTTGCCTATCTCAAATGTTCTTTTTGGCTTATAAAACTCAACTAAAACATAATTGGCTGGTTTTTGAACATAATCATTTATTTTAGTAAAAATAGTATATCCAGCAGCATGATAATCTTCCAAATAACTTCGTTTCATCTTTCCTACTACTTGATATTTTTTAGAAATAGAATCCTTAATATAATCTCTTTCTTTATCTAAATATTCTACATTTTCAAAAACTTCTTCTCCTTCTTGATATCGAGAACCGATTTCTAAGGAAAGCATATCCCCAACTTGAATTTCTTTTCCACCATTATAAATAATATGTTCTGATATTACGACTTCACTATCATTTTCTGGTAATCTTCCTTCCGATAATTTTAAGGAAGATAACAATTTATCATTTGCCCCAGCAATATAAAAATAAGGTTTTCCTTCATTGATCGAATCCGTAAAATTAGCAAATCCTAATGTAGAATAAAAATAAGAATTTTCAACATTAATATTATTTTTTATAATATTTGCCTGATCATAATTTACATTTTCAAAATTTACATGATGACTTCCCACCGATTCAATTGTATCCCTTCTCATTTGTTCTATAAAACTAGAAGCTAGAAGTCCACAACCAAGCATTAACGCCATAGATAAAGTTATTCCAATAATTGTAACAATCGTTCTTTTTTTATTCATTAGTAAATGTTTTATTGTTAAACGATTTAAAATTTTCATCTTACTTCACCTTTTCATCCTTAATAATTTTGCCATCATCAATGGTAATAATACGATTTGCATTCATCGCTAAGTTCTGATCATGGGTAATCATAATAATCGTTTGCTCATACTTTTTATTACTAATTTTTAATAATTCTATAATTTCTTTACTAGCTTTACTATCCAAATTACCAGTCGGTTCATCTGCTAATAATAAAGATGGATGATTCATTAAAGCTCGACCAATAGAAACTCTTTGCTGTTGTCCTCCTGACAATTCATTTGGTAAGTGATGAATTCTAGAAACCAATCCCAATGTTTCAATTAATTCTTTTAAATATTCTTCATCTGGTTTTTTATTATCTAATAATATAGGCAATTCCATGTTTTCTTTTACATCCAATATAGGAATTAAATTATAAAATTGATAAATTAAACCAACTTGTCTTCTTCGAAAAATAGCTAAATTCGTTTCATTAAAAGAAAAAACATCACAATTATTGACATAAACTTTTCCACTCGATGGCTTATCTACACCTCCAAGAATATGCAAAAGTGTGGATTTTCCACTTCCGCTAGCTCCAACAATCGCTACAAATTCTCCTTTTTCTACTGAAAAATTAATATTATCCAATGCCTTTACAAAAGTATCTTTGTTTCCATAAGTTTTTGTTAAATTTTCTACTCGTAATATTTCCATAAAATTTTTCCTTTCTTAACATAACTCCATTATACTGAATTTTTATGACTATTAAATGACTGAAATGATGACAATTTTGTCAGAATAGATTTTTAAGTTAATATTAGTTAAAAAAAAAATCATTCTTTTAATGTTAATGATTTTTTCTACTTTTTAATTAAATTGCTAAAACGACGCGAAAACCAACAAGTTCATATTCTCTACTAGAATCATGGCCGAACGCAAACACTCCGGCACTAACACCACCAGAATAGGCGTGACCACGATAAAACCAAGGATTAGCAGTATAGACGAACCAAGCTTCATTTTGATACCATGAATTAATCTGTCTTGTTTGAGTCCCATAAGTTTCACTTCCAAATGGCCCCATTTCTCCAGTCGAATCTCCAAGTATTCTTCGATTATAATTTACACGATTTTCTCCATACTTATAACTATCATAATATTTATTTTCTGGAAAAGGTGTTCCTGCTACATTTCCTGTTGTATAGCAATAAGGTCCAGAAAAACCACTGATGTATGTTTCAAATTTTCCTGCACATGGAACTCCACTCGAGTGAAGCATGACTCCCATCATATATTCCCAAGCACCACCACTCATATCATATATTCCTGTGATATTTCCTGTAGTACTTGCGAAATATCCTACTTCACTA
>CAOKKL010000043.1 GCA_948469065.1 uncultured Mycoplasmatota bacterium
GTATAACGATCGTAATATTTTGTCAAAAATTGATTTATATCTTGTTTTGTTTCCTCACTAATATTTAACTTTGTAATACTTTGTATGGATACATAATAATACATTCTTAACATTTTAACTGTTTTTAATGAAACGATTTTTTCATTGGTAAGACATTTTTGACATAAATAACCTCCGGCATCTGCATCGATGGTAATAATATGAAGAGTATCTCCGCATTTACTACAAGAATCTAAATTAAGACCTACTCCTAAAAAATCCAAATATTTAATTTCTAAAATATTTGTGAGAACCAAAGGATCTAATTTTTGATTTAATTTTTTTAAAGTTGTAATAAAAAAAGGATAAATTTCAGAATCATTACTTTCTTTAAAAACCTGACTCGTTAACTCTGATATATAATTTAAATAACCGAGTAAAATAATATCCGAATGAATTTGAAAAAAAGAATCGATTATATCGACATCTTTTAAAAGAGAAAGTTTGTCTTCTTTTTTATAAATATAAAAAAAACCATAAGTAAATGGTAAAGTTAAAGCTCTTAATCGACTTTTCAAGCTTTTAACACCTTTACACATAATACCAATGATCCCCAATTCTTTTGTAAAAACATTGATTACTTTCGAAGTTTCACCATAACTAACTTCACTTAAGATAAATCCTTCGACTTTTGTAATCATTTTATCACTTCTCTTCTGCTTTTTTGTATGCTAAATAATATTCAATCTTTCCAGTTTTCCGAAACATTTGCCATAATTCCTTTTTATTCATTTCTATCACCTTTTCTATTATTATTATGTTTCTTGTGATAGAATTTTATTCAATTGAAATACATTTTATGACTCAAAATCATAAAAACCCAATTCTTTTAAATATTTTTCTTTTTCACGCCAATTTTTAACCGTTTTGACATATAATTCTAAATATACTTTTTTGTGAAGCATTAATTCCATTTCTTTTCTTGCTAATGTTCCCACCATTTTTAAACGTTCGCCATGACGTCCAATAATAATTTTTTTAATGGAATCACGATCAACAATAATATCGACTCCAATCCGGATTAATTCTTTTTCTTCTTCAAAATTGGAAGTCAAACAAGTAAGACTATGAGGTACCTCTTCGATCGTTACTTCTAACAATTTTTCTCGTACCAATTCACTTATCATAAAATATTTGCTATTACTTGTTTTCATATCTTCATTAAAATACATTACATCATCACTTAAATAAGTTTTAATTACATCCAAAAGACGATTGACATTATCATTTTTAAAAGCACTTACAGGAACAATATCCGAAAAATTAAAATAATTTTTATATTCTCCAATCATTAAAAGTAATTTTTCATCCGTGATTAAATCAATTTTATTTAAAACCAAAATAATTGGAGACTTGCTTGATTTTAAACTTTCCATAATAAATTTATCACCGCTACCAAGACCTGTCGAAGCGTCAATAACAAACAAAATCACATCGACATCTTTCATTAAAGAATAAGACTCTTTATTTAAAATTTTACCAAGTTTACTTTGTGGTTTATGAATTCCAGGAGTATCCATAAATACAATTTGATAACCAGGCTCATTATAAATTCCTTGAATAATATTTCTTGTCGTTTGAACTTTATTTGATGTGATTGCTATTTTTTCTTGAATTAAAGTATTTATTAATGTACTCTTACCTACATTGGGTCTTCCAATAATACTAACAAAACCACTTTTCAAAATACCACTTCCACTTCTATTTTAAAATACCAATACAAGAAAGAATTTCCTCTTGTAGTGGGAACATTATCTCTTCATCTTCTTTTTTCATATGATCGTAACCAAGCAAATGAAGCAGTCCATGAACCGTCAAAAAAGATAATTCTCTTTTTTCACTATGCTCATAAGTACGAGCTTGTTCGATCATTTTTGGAATACAAATATAAATATCTCCTAATACACGTACCTTCTCTGGTAAAATATTTTCCGTATCTTCAAAAGCAAAACTAATTACATCGGTTACTCGATCAATGCCCCGATACTCTTTATTTAACGTTTGAATCTCTTTTTCATCTACAAAAATAATCGATAAAATAGCATTGATAGCATTTTCATGTTCTAATGTTGTTTTCACAACTTCATTTAAATAATCATAATTAGAATAACCATATTCATCATTTATGCTAACAAAATCCATTAAAACCACCCTAGTCCCATAATTTTTGTAAAATAAATTAAAAAGATAACACAAAATAAAATACATAAAATATTATAAAAGACATCGCTTTGAAAAAACCTCGGTAAATGTTTTTTAATAGCATTTAAAGCGATAAATAGAAGAAAGCCAATCACTGCTCCTAAAACATTTAAAATGATATCATCAACATCAAAACTACGTCCAATTTGCAATTGAACAAGTTCAACCGTAAAACTACTGATAATGCTAATAAAAAGAATATGACTGATTTTACTAGCATGAATATAACCCGAAACAAAATAACCAAAAGGAAGAAAAATAACAATGTTACCAATAACATTGGAATAAAATAAAGTACTTCCTATTCTATAACGAAACATTTCGGTAAAAGGAACTAAATTTAATCCACCAGCTGTATTTACTTCACTATCCGTCAATAACTGAAATAAAATCAATACATAAATCACAAAAATAAGATTCCAAAATTCTCGATAAAAAGTAAATCTTTCGTGATTAATTCGCAAATAAGAAACACGAATCGCAATAATAACTACCAAGAAAATAGTTAACATAGGCCATATTTTTGCAATTGCATTAGTGAATAAATTTAGTATCATAACTCTAACCTTCTTCTTTGTTCTCTGAAAATTCAACTTGTCTACTAATCTGTTCAATTACAGACACAAAAACTTCCACTTCCATTGTACTATTATTCACCTTTTTTTTCAAAACTTTTTTTGACAATATTTCTTCTTTTTCACCTAATTTCATTTTAAATTTTTCATCCACCAATTGAAGGGCTTTTTCTAAAGCGGTTTGTTCATTATAAACTTTTGGTGTCACAGTAACTTCTTTTTGTTTTACAAAAGAAATAGGAATCTCAAAGAAAGAAAACAACTGCTTTTTTTCTTCCACATAATTTTTTAAACGAGGACGAAAAATGAGATGATTTACCGATCCCTTTGACCATTCTAAATTATAACGCACTTTACCAGTTTCTTGCTTTTCTTCATAATTTAGTGGAATACTAACATTTGTTGTATACCAAACTTCTCCATAAACTTCTCCTTCTGCACAAACCAATCCAGTTATTACTTCGTTTGCAATAAGCTCTCCACTTACTAAAATATCTCCTTCTTTTACGAAATCATTTAATGTGACTTTACTATCACCTACAGAAAAAATCATCTTTTTTACAATCCCAGATTTCGTTGCAATTAAATGACATCTTTCTTTTTTTGGTTCTGGAACTGTAATAATTCGTTCTTCAATTCGAACAACATATTTCATTCCACTCACTTCAATTTCCAACCATTCTAATTGATTGGGATAATCTTTTAATATTTGTTCTTTAATTTTAGAAATTTCTTGAAAATCTTTTTTTAACGTTAATTCTCGTATTCCATATTGGTCCAAAGCTTTACTCACCAAATCCCGAATCTCTTTATTCGAATGAATTACTTGAACCGAAACAATAATATGAGAAAACAAAAATAAGAAACAGCAAAATAAAATTAATCCTGAAAAAATAAGCCATTTTTTCTTAATATAATCTAAAAGAGCATAAATCCCACTTTCATGAACTTTTCGAAAATTATAACCTACAATTTTTTTTAATTTTTTTACTTGGGAGGCATCCATTTTAAAACGAAGACCGTGCTTCAAATATTGTACTTCTAAAACATTGATATTTTGTTTAAATAACTTTAATAAAACTTTACTAGACTGAATTGCTTCTACTTCTATCCAAACAAATCGATTCATCGTTCAAATACTAAATTTTTAAGTAACCCGGAAACTAGTATTTCTCGATTCTCTAAACGTTTTACTCGAAAATTTTCTCCTATTAAGATTAAACGAAAACCATCCATTTGTAAAATTATTTCTTCATTTTGCAATTTCATAATATCAATGTAATGAAAAATGTGAATATTGTCTTCATAAATATCAATATAGTAATTCTGATCTACTAAAAAACTACGTACTTTATTTACTAATTGCATCTTCTTCACCAATAAATTATATGAAAAAAAAAGAAATGGATACCCATTTCTAATAACTTTTATGTTTCTTCGCATTGCGAATCATTTCTTTTTTTGCTTCTCTTCTTTTTACTCCAGGTTTTTCATAGTGTTTTCTCTTTTTTAATTCAGAAGGGACACCACTTCGAGCAACTTTAGTTTTAAACTTTTTTAAAGCACCATCTATATTACCATTTGTTACTACAACTTTTGTCATATATTTCCCTCCCTTCACTTAATAAAATTATATCACCACATTTTCTACTGCGCAACATTTTTCCTTAAAAACATAGAAAACATTACTAAAAAAATATATCTATGGTTTTCTAAAATTTAACATTTTTAATCCTTCTTTTTTTAATTATTTTCGCTTTATTTAAAAATAGTAAATTTTGCACAACATAAAAATGAAAAAATGGGAAAAACAAATAAAAAAAAATCACCAATTTTTCTTGGCAATTTTCTTTTACGAATTCATTTCACCCGAAGTAGTATCTTCTGTAATTGGAGCATCTTCAAAGACAACACTCTTCACATCAATTTTTAAATAAACATATTGTCCACTTACGGCAGTAGTAGCAAGGTTTTCATTAATCCATGCTTGAACACTATAAGAAATGTCTGTTCCCGCTTCTAAAGTACCTTCATCTAAAATATATTTAAAATTATTTTGTCCATTCAAGGAATTCGTTTCCGGAGTTTTTGTTAGCTCACTTAACGTATAAGTTCCAATGGACTCTAATTTTTCTGTTCCTTTTTTTAATCCAACGCGAATTAAGCTATGATCAACAAACGTTCCACCGCTTGGAAGTTCTAAAACATTATTATACATAACAATTTTATAACTTGCGGGTAAACTTCCTCTATTTAAAATGTTCAATTTATAAGCACAATCTATCATAACACTTGCATCACTATCACTCATTGGTTCTAAACAAGAACTACTAGTAATGGTATCATCTACATTAATATTCTCACCATTACCATTTTGATAAGTGATAACTAGCGACCCAGTTTCCACTACTTGATTTTCTGTATTTTTATCAACTTGTAAAAACATAGCATAACTGACTCCTACTACAACAAGAGTTAAACAAATTACCACATAAGCTATCACTTTTGTTTCTTTCTTCAAAATATTTTTATAGTTCATAATATCACCAAATTATCTATACTAAATACAGTTTATCACAAATTACAATATTTGTGAATTCTAAAAGCTCATCAATTCATTTTCTTTTTCTTTTAGTTTATCCTCAATTAATTTATTATATTCATTTACTAAATCTTGAATTGTTAAAAGCTCTTGCTTTTCTTGATCTTCTGGTAATTCATTACGTTTAATTTCATTATTGATATCTTGACGAATATTTCGTATTGCAACTTTTGCTTCTTCACAAATACTTTTCGCTTGTTTTACATAATCTTTTCTGCGTTCTTCAGTTAATTCTGGAACTGTTAAAATAATAACTTCTCCATTATTAATTGGCGTAATTCCTAAATTAGCTTCATTAATACTTCTTTCAATTTCTTTTAAAACACTTTTATCAAATGGTTTTATCATAAGTTGTCTTGCTTCCGGCACTGTCACATTTGCTAAAGAGGTAATAGGACTAGGTGACCCATAATAATCAACTTGCAATCCATTTAACATAGCAGGATTAGCACGTCCAGCTCTTATATTCAATAATTTTGTATCCAAAGCTTCCATACTTTTTTTCATTCTTTGTTCAGTCTCATTTTTCATAAATAACTCTCTTTCTATTATTTAATCTTTTTCTAATATTATATCGGACAATCCCCTGTTTCGCAACTAAAATAGTTGTTATTTTTCTTTTGCAAGTAACTCAAATGAATCAAAACTCTTTTTATAAATACCATTTTGAAAGAAAACAATCTTAGGAATAGAAAATGATTGGAATTCAAAATCTAAAGTTTTCAAAAACTCTTGCCAAATTTCTTCTTTTTCCAAAAGGGAAAAATCCACAAAATACAAATTCGATACCAAATCACATTGTTCTTTTTGATGATCATTTTTATCACCGAAAAATAAATATAATTCTTCTTCTTTTTGAATATAAGAAATTGCTTCTTCTAAAGAAATTTCTTGACAACTTTTTTCTTGTAAAAAATATTCTTGATTTGGATTGACTGGAATAAATTTAGTGATTAAGAAATCTCCACAAAGAAGAAGTAATAAAAAGAAAACAGAAAAAATACAAAATAAAATTTCCTGCTTTTTTTCTAAATGATTTGAAATACTCATTCCCTCACAGCTTTCAATTCTTGAATAATATGTCTTAACCGATTCATAAATTCTTCTTTTGTTTCAGTAGTCCAATAATCTTTTGGATCCAAAAGATTATTTACAAAAGTCAATTGATCATCAAAATAAATCACTTTTCCTTTTACTACTCCAATAATCGTTGGAGCAAAAAGATTCAAATTTCCTTCATCATCTGATTTTAAATAATCATCTAATTCTCGAATCATTCCAATATAATTGTCATGTCGACTTCGACGCTCTTCTAAAAAATTGAAATAAGAAATGGAATAATTTTGTTCCAAACTAATTTGATTTAAAATTTCAGCAACACTACTACTCCATTTATTTTCTGGAAATCCCAAAAATAAAAGCCCAGTTCCATTTTCTAAAAAAGTTAGTGCTTCTGTGGAATTAAAAACTTGAAATAAATTATTTTCTTGAATTGTTTTAAATTCTTTACTAAATAATTCATTATCTGTAAGTTCTTTTACTTTATAATTTCTAGTTCCTAAAAAAATAAAAGCCCAAATGAGTCCAATAAAACAAATGGTATAAATTATTTTTTGCAACCATGACATTGGTTTTTTTTCTACATTCATATGAATCACTCACTTAAATAAAAGTATAACATAAAGAGAATTATCAAAAAAGACACTTTCCAAAGAAAGTGTCAAAAATTAATTTCCGTTGACTTGATTCATAACTTCTTTTGCAAAATCATCTTGTCTTTTTTCCATACCTTCGCCAACTTCATAACGAATTACAGTTTTAATCGTTCCTCCATGATTTTTTACATAAGTAGCAACATCCATATCGCCATCTTTAATAAAGGCTTGCTCCACAAGACAAATTTCTTTAAAGAATTTATGAAGTCTTCCTTCTACCATCTTTAAAGCAATTTCCTCTGGTTTTCCTTCATTCATTGCTTGTTCTTTTAAGATATCTTTTTCTCTTTCCACTTCTTCAGCTGGAACTTCTTCACGAAAAACATATCTTGGATTCATCGCCGCAGCTTGCATAGAAACATCTTTTGCTACTTCAACTGATGAATTTGCTAAAACAGATAAAGCTGCAATTCTTCCTCCTAAATGTAAATAAGAACCAAAAACTTCATTCTCTTCTTTTTCCAATACTTCAAAACGACGAAGAGATAATTTTTCTCCAATTTTAGCTGTTTTTGCAACAATTAAATCTTGAATAGTTCCCTCATTGGTATTCAAATTTAAAGCTTCCTCTAAAGTCGATACATTTCCCTTTAAAATTGTTTTTCCAATTTCTTCAATCATTTCTTTAAATTCATCATTTTTACTAACAAAGTCTGTTTCTGAATTTACTTCTAAAATAACTGCTTTGTTTCCATCTATAAAGATATTTGCTAAACCTTCTGCTGCAATACGATGCTCTTTTTTATTAGCTTTTGAAATGCCTTTTTCTCTTAAATAATCGATTGCTGCATCCATATCTCCATTACATTCTGAAAGTGCTTTTTTACAATCCATCATGCCTGCCCCAGTTGTTTCTCTTAAATTCTTTACCATTTCAGCGGTAATCATATAAATCCCTCCAATTATTTTGATAAAGATGCGATTAAATCATCTTTTTTCATGGTACTATAACCTTTAATATTTGCTTCTTTTGCCATTGCTTTTAATTCGGATAATGTTTTTCTTGATAAATCACTAATTTGTTCTTCCTCTTTTGCGATTTCTTTTACCATTTTTTCAGAACTTAAAGCTTCTTCCATAATTGGTTTTACAGTTTCTTCCGTTGTATTTTCTTTTATAGATGTTTTTTTCTTATCTTCTTCAGTAACATAATCTACCATTTCTAAATGATTTGCTTCACAAATAGCATTATTTAAAACTCCCAAAATAACTTTAACAGAACGTACTGCATCATCATTTCCAGGAATTACAAAATCTACATCATCTGGATCACAATTGGTATCCACAAGTCCAAAAACAGGAATGTTTAATTTTCTTGCTTCGCGAATTGCATTAATCTCTTTTTTAGGATCAACTACAATTAATGCTTGTGGAAGTTTTACCATTCCACGAATTCCACATAATAATCGATTTAATTTTTCGTATTCTTTTTTTAGTCCGATAACTTCTTTTTTTGGTAATACTTCAAATGTACCATTTTTCTCCATATTCTCAATTTCTTCTAAACGTTTTACACGTCTTCGAATCGTACGGAAATTAGTAAGTATTCCTCCAAGCCATCTTTCCGTAACATAAAATGAGTTACTTCTTAAAGCTTCTTCTTTGGATACTTCACTTGCTTGTTTTTTTGTTCCTACAAACAAGAATGTTCCACCATTTTCTGCAATTGTCTTTACTTCTTGATAAGCAATTTCCAATTTTTCTGCAGTTTTTTGCAAGTCAATAATATAAATATCTTCTCTTGCAGCAAAGATATAAGGTTTCATTTTTGGATTCCAACGTTTTGTTTGATGTCCAAAATGAACTCCAGCTTCTAAAAGATTACTCATAGAAACTACGGCCATAATAAATCCTCCTTCGTTTTTCACCTGTAAAAGATCTTTAAAAGAAACTCACCTCTTCGGCACTCGAATTCCTTTTTCCCTCTACATGTCTATTTGCTTACTAAAAGCCATTTGTATTTTATCAAATAAGTTGAAAATTCACAAGACTTTTCCTTGAAATTCTCTAAAGAAAACTTATTCTTTTTTTGCAAATTAAATTCCTATTTCCAAAAAAAATCGAAAAATGTAAAGAAACGTCAAATTTTCTTTCTATTTTTAAAAAAGTATATATATAATGAAACTAGGAGGTATTTTTATGAAAAAAATAAAAATAAAATGGAAATCATCTTTTGTTTTAATCATTGCCATGATAATTGGATGCTTATTAGGAATTTTCCTAAAAGAGCAAGTAAGTATCATAAAACCCTTAGGAGACATTTTTATCAACTTATTATTTACCATCGTCGTTCCACTTGTTTTCTTTCTCATTTCAAGTTCCATTGCGAAATTTGGTTCTGGAAAGAAATTTGGTAAAATTGTTCGTACAACTCTCATTGTCTTTTTAACAACAAGTCTTCTAAGCTCAATTTTTATGATGGGAACTTTAAGTCTTGCAAGACCGAAAATTGACAACACGATACCAACCGAAAATTTAGAAGTAGAAACAGTTGATGTGAAAGAAAAAATTGTTGAAACAATTACTGTTTCAGACTTTCCAGAATTATTATCTAGAAAACATTTATTACCACTCATTATATTTTCTTGTCTTATCGGATTTGGAGTAGCCGCTTCAAAAGAAAAAGGAGAAACAGTAAGAAAGTTATTAGAAGGTGGCAACGAAGCACTTTTAAAAGTAATCGACATTATCATGTATTATGCACCGATCGGAATTTGTGCTTACTTTGCAAATTTAATTGCTGAAATGGGTCCAGAATTAATCGGTTCTTATGCTTCTTATTTGGTCATTTATTTAATTGCATGTGTTATTTATTTTACTTTATTCTATAGTCTGTATGCTTTTTTAAGCAAAGGAAAAGAAGGTGTAAAAGCTCTTTGGAAAAATATTTCTGGTTCGGCGTTTACCTCACTTGCAACCTGTTCTTCTCTTGCAACACTACCAATTAATATTGAAGCCGCTAAAAAGTTAAAAATTAAAAATGAAGTAAGTAGTGTAAGTATGTCTTTGGGCGCAGCAACCCATATGGAAGGTTCTAGTATGGGAACTGTATTAAAAATTATGTTCTTATTTGCCATTTATGGAAAGAATTTCTTTACTCTACCAAATATCTTAATTACATTATTACTTGCAACCTTTATTTGCATGGCAATGTCTGGAATCCCATCTGGAGGTTTAATCAGTGAATTACTCATTTTATCTATTTTTGGTTTTCCAACTTCAGCTTATATTTTACTAACTACCATTGCATGGTTAATTGATGCTCCAGCAACCTGTTTAAATGCCACAGGTGATGTACCATCAACAATGTTCATTGAAAAATTGCTAAAAGAATAGAAATAAAAAATAAGGTATGACCAACATATCTTATTTTTTTATTAAAATCTAAAACAAGAATTTCTAAAAATACTTTTCTTATTTTATTGTTGATGTGTTTATTCCGAAGAACTGGAATTATAATTCTATGATAACTATTTTTATATTAATTTTATAAATTAATTTTAAACGGATTGATATCATAGTAAAAAGGACGCGAAAACCATCCGCCTCACCCAAACTACCATAAAAAGGGTGAAACGCAAACATTCCGGCACTAACACCACCGTGAAAAGTGTGACCACGTAAGACCCAAGGCCAATCAGTAGAGACAAACCATTTGTTTCATATAATCCCATAAAAATTTTTTTAAAATATAAATAATTTTCATAATAATTACTAATATTTATATCAGTTTATGTGTTTTTCCAAACGGAAAGGAATTAAATATCTAAGCTATCAAAGATTTCCATATTTTATATTTGATTTTCCTTTTCTAATAACTTAGTTAACAACGCGAAAACCACCACTCACGCCCACACTTCCAGCATTAAAAGCAAACGCAAACATTCCAGAACCAGTACCACCGTGAAAGGCGTGACCACATCCAAACCAAGGCCAATCAGTAGAGACAAACCAATTTATTTAATCCCTATTTAATTAAAAAAAAGCCAGTATATTTCTGATTATATTCTTTTTTAATTTGTTGAAACATTTTTTTATATTCCACATTATCTGGAAAACTTCGCAGAATAATATGATTAATATCATAATCATCCACAATTCGAAAAATTTTGCGCTT
>CAOKKL010000044.1 GCA_948469065.1 uncultured Mycoplasmatota bacterium
ATTTTGGTGGAAGGAAATATGGATGCCATTCGCATGTTTGCTTGTGGGTTTCAAAATACGATTGCATTGATGGGAACTAGTTTAACAGCTTATCAAATGAAAGAAATCAAAAAATTACGAGTTCCTGTCATATTAATGTTAGATAATGATGAAGCAGGACTAACAGCGACTTATCAATTGGGAATGAATTTAGAAAAAGAAGAAATTGCTACTACTGTTGTTCGCTTAAGTGGAGAAAAAGACCCTGATGAATACCTTTTAAAAAATGGTTCAGAAGCTATGTATCATAATATTAAAAATGCGGTATCATTTTTAGAATTTAAATTGAATTACTTTAAAAAAAATAAAAATCTCCAAAACAGTGAAGAACTGGCAGCTTATATTAAAGAAGTATTAAATGGGATGAAAGAAAATAAAGATCCTATCTTAAGAGAAATTACATTGAAAAAATTAAGTCATGATTATGATATTTCTCTCGATATTTTAAAAAAAGAGATGGAATCTTTAGAAGATAAAGAAATTCATTTCATGGATAAAAAACTTCTAAAACAAGAAAAAGAGAATCAAACGAAAAAAACAAAATATACGGATAGTTTATTTCATATTTTATATTTTATGATGAATGATCCCATCTATATAAAAATGTATAAAAAAAATTTAGGGTTTATCGATCATTTTACTTATCGTGGAATTGCCAATGAAATTATGGCATATTATGAATTTCATAAAACTATTAATTTAGCGGATTTTTTAACTTTTGCAGAAAATAGTAAATTAAAAAAAGAGATTTACGAAATTGTTACAAGTATAAACGATGAAACGATTGACGAAACTATAATGGAAGAGTATATTATGTCTGTGAAAAAGATCCGTAAGCAAAATGAGATTAAAAAATTAAAAGAAAAATTAAAATCTGAAATGGATAGTAATAAAGAATTAGAAATTGTAAAAAGAATAACCGAGTTAAAGAAAGAAGTGTAGAGATGAAAAAAACAAATAGTACTGTTGTAAAAAATTTAATGAATTTACAAAAAGAAAATGGGTATGTCACTATCAAAGATATGCAAGAACAAACCGAAATTTTTGAGTTAGTGGAAGATGATGTAAAAGAAATAATTGATAGTTTAAATAAAGTCAATATTACATTGGTAGAAAATGCCCCAAAAAAGAAAGTGGCAAAATTAGTAGAAGTAAAATCTTTTGAAGATCGAAAAGCTGATTTAATCAAAAAAGGAAAAGAAAAAGGCGCTATTACTTTTGAAGAATTAGCTGCTGCTTTAAAAGGGTTGGATGTTGATAATGATTCTTTAGATGAATTATATAATGCTTTAATTGAAAATAATATCGAAGTAATTAGTGAAGATGACCAAGCAAGTAGTGGGGGAAAAAGTTCAGAAGAACCGATTATTTTAAATGATACCGAAATTACGAAAGATGTTAATATTAATGATCCAGTAAGAATGTATTTAAAAGAAATTGGTAAAATTCCATTATTAAGTGCTGAAGAAGAATTGGCATTATCCGTACGAGTTGCCAATGAAGAAGAAGAAGCCAAAAATCGTTTGGCAGAGTCTAATTTACGTTTGGTAGTAAGTATTGCAAAACGTTATGTAGGAAGAGGTCTTTTGTTTTTAGATTTAATCCAAGAAGGTAACATTGGCCTTATGAAAGCCGTTGACAAATTTGATTATGATAAAGGATATAAATTTTCCACTTATGCTACATGGTGGATTCGTCAAGCTATTACAAGAGCCTTAGCAGATCAAGCAAGAACCATACGTGTTCCTGTTCATATGGTAGAAACAATTAATAAAATGGCACGTATTCAAAGACAATTGACTTTGGAATTGAATCGAGAACCTAGTGAAGAAGAAATCGCTAAAAAAATGGGTATTACAGTTGAAAAAGTACGTGAAGTAATAAAAATTAGCCAAGATCCTGTCTCATTAGAAACTCCAATTGGGGAAGAAGATGATTCGCATTTAGGAGATTTTGTTCACGATATTAACTCTATGACTCCAGAAGAATATGCGACCAATGAAATTTTAAAAGAAGAAATTAAAGCGGTATTAGAAACATTGCAAGAACGAGAACAAGAAGTACTAGAATTACGATTTGGATTAATTGATGGAACGAGTCATACACTAGAAGAAGTAGGAAAAAAATTCAATGTTACAAGAGAGAGAATTCGTCAAATTGAAGCCAAGGCTCTAAGAAAATTACGCCATCCGTCTCGTGCCAAAAAATTAAAAGACTTTTTAACTGATTAAGATGCAATACAATCGATTAGACGCCATATGTTCTCTTTTAAATGCAAGCGATAAAGTAATTGATATTGGATGTGATCATGCGTATGTAAGCATTGATTTAGCAAAAAAAGGCGCAAAAAAAATATTAGCAACCGATATTCATGAAAAAGCTTTGAATGTTGCCAAGAAAAATATTGAAACAAATGGTCTTCAAAATATTATAACTTGTCAGTTAAGTGATGGACTAGAAAACATAGATACTACTAATTTTAATACCATTGTGATTGCTGGTATGGGAACGAGTACAATCAAACACATTTTATCGAATCAAGAAAAGAGAAAGCCAATTTTAAAAATCATTGTTCAATCTAATAATGATTTACCAGAATTAAGAAGTTTTATGAATCAAGCAGGTTTTGCTATTCAAAAAGAGATCGTTGTTTTAGAAAAAAAGCATTTTTATACTATTATTTTGTATAAAAAAGCAAAACAAAAATTAAAAAAAAGAGAATTGGAATTCGGTTTTTTTCAAGAAAATTTGCAAGAATACTATGATTATTTATTAAAAAAATATGAAACCATTTTAAAAGAAGTTCCAAAGAAAAAAATAAAAAAAAGATATCAGCTTAAGAAAAAAATAAAGTGGCTTAATAAATGGAAAAAATTATAAAAAGAATACGGGCTTATTTTTCAAAGTAGTATTAGGAGAAGAATTGTCCGTTTTTTTGTATGGATTTTTGGTCGCAATTTGATTCTGGACAGAATTATTCCCTGAGTTTGTCGAAGTAGTATTTGTATTCATTGGTTTTGTAAATTCTTTGACTACTTTAAAAGCTGATTTTGCATTTTGAATCATTGGCTTTGCCTGTTGATAAATGGGAATTACTTGATTTGCAATGGATAAAGTTTTACTAATGCCTCCTAAAATTTTGGTAAAACTCAATCCTTTTGCGGCTGTTTCCACTCCAAACATAATATCACTTCCTAATATAATATATGTAAAATAAAAAGAATATTTCATGCAATAAAAATACTAGTAAGTAAAAAATGCTTGTGGTATAATAAGAAAAAGAATAGAGGGATATTCATGAATAACAATATTATATCAGTAGTCGAAAAGCAAAAATCATCAAAAAATCCTCTAAAATTCTTATCTTTAGGATTGTTTGTTAGCTTTAAGACCGTAATCGAATACATATTTTTAATTCTAAAATATGCTTTAAGAGGCTTGAAATTTTTGACCCTTGATATTTTTTTGTTTTTTTATCGTGCGATTAGTGGGAAAGTAGACCATACATATCAAAATGCCAAAAGTACGATTCAAAGACAAGAAGAAAAAATAGAGAATTATAAGGCAAATAAAAAGAAAAATGTGCTAAATACAGATATTGGAGAATTGTTTCAAAATTCATTCTTTGTGAAAAAAAGAATAAAAAAATTAGAAGCGAAAAAGAAGTTTTTATTAGAAGAATTACAAGGTTCTGGAGCTATTCGAAGCAAAGAACCAAGAGTCTATAAATTTATTGCTAAAAATCCAAGGGGAATCATCGAAAATGGAATTTTAAATGGATATAGTAAATTAGACATTAATACTTTTTTAGTTCAGGAAGGATATGAAGTATATAGTATTGTTTCTGATAATTGGACGGAATTTGTATATGGACAAAATAGTTTATTTGCTCCAAAATTAAAAACAAAAGATTTACTTTTTTGGTTAACACAATTATCTACTTATATTAAAAGTGGTTTAACTTTAACAGATTCCATTAAAGTATTAAATAATCAAATGAATAAAAGAAAAAAAACGCAACGTCGTGCTTTTCAATCTATTGTTTACGAATTGACCATGGGGGAATCTTTTTCTAACGCATTAGAAAAACAAGGGACAATGTTTCCACCACTTTTAATTAATATGATAAAAGCCGCAGAAGCAACGGGAGAATTAGAAGAAACATTAACTGATATGGCCGATTATTATGATGAATTAAATAAAACCCACAAGCAAATGATAAGTGCCTTTACTTATCCGACCATTATTTTTGTTTTTGCTATTGCGGTTATTACGTTTATCTTAATCTTTATTATTCCTCAATTTGTTGGAATTTATCAAATTTCTGACATTCAAATAACTGGATTTACTGCAGTGGTAATCAATGGAAGTGATTTTTTAAAAAATAATATTACGTTTATTTTAATTATGGTAACGGTCTTTATTTTATTGCTAGCTCTTTCTTATGATAAGATTAAAGCATTTCGAAGAAGTATTCAATTGATAGCTATGAAAACTCCTGTTATTGGAAAAGTCATTATTTATAATGAAATGACTATTTTTGCTAAAACCTTTGCTTCGTTATTAAGAAACAATGTTTATATTACAGATAGTATTAATATTCTAAGTAAAATAACTAACAATGAAATTTATAAAGAAGTAATGTATCATACCATTGATAATATTGTAAAAGGAGAAAAAATAAGTGTGTCTTTTAAAGATCAATGGGCGATTCCAGAAGTAGCGTATTATATGATAGTTACTGGTGAATCCACGGGACAACTAGCGGAAATGATGTCGAAAGTTAGTAGTTATTATCAAGAGATGCACCGTAGCATTGTAAATAGTTTAAAATCGTTTATTGAACCAATTATCATCGTTTTACTAGCTATTATTGTAGGTATTATTATTTTAGCAGTTATTATTCCAATGTTTAATTTAATGGGAAGTATAGGGTAGGAGATAAATATGGATTATTTTTATTGTGGTTTCTTTTTATTACTAGGTTGTGTTCTTGGTTCATTTTATGGAGTTGTCGCAACAAGACTTCCCAAAAATGAATCTTTAATCAAACCAAGATCTCATTGTGAGTATTGTCAAGAAGAATTAGCGTGGTATGAATTAATTCCTCTTTTTTCTTTTTTTATTCAAAAAGGAACCTGCCGTCATTGTAATCAGAAATTATCAAAATTATATCCCATTGTAGAAATTAGTACAGGTCTTTTATTTTTATTCGCTTATCTTTATTATGGAATTTCCTATTCTTTTTTTATAAGTATTATACTTTCTAGTTTGGTAATTCTTATTTTTATAAGTGATATGAAATATATGATTATTTTAGATTCTCCTCTTATTATTAGTGCCTTTAGTATTTTTTTTCTAAAATGCTATTATTTTGATCTTTCCAATGCTTTTTTTTCTTTATTAGAAGGAGTTCTTTCTTTTTTTACTATGTATGCGATTGGAAAAATTGGAAATGTTTTATTTAAAAGAGAATCTTTGGGTGGGGGAGATATTAAATTATCGTTTCTTTTTGGACAAGCGTTAGGAATACAAATGGCTTTTGCCGCTTTTGTTTTGTCAACTTTTTTAGCCTTACCTTATGCGTTTGCTTGTTTATTTATGAGAAATAATCATGAAGTTCCTTTTGGACCCTTTCTAGTATCTGCTTTGTGGATTGTATTTTTATTTTCAGAAAAATTCCAAAATGTTTTAGAAGTTTTTTTTCATATTTAAAAAAAAGAAAATGTGTTAAACTATAAATAGGTGAAGTAAAATGTTTATTTTAAATGGTAGAGTAGTCGTATGGATATTTATTTTTGGTGTGATTGGAATGGTATTTGTTTTTCCTTGGATAAAAAAAATATATCTTCGTTATACCGAAATCATTCATTATTTAATTGTTGGTGTTTTAACAACCATACTTAGTTTAATTTTATATTATGGTCTTGTCTTTACGATACTAAATCCAGAAAATGCTATCGAACTTCAAATTGCAAATGTTCTTTCCTGGATTGGTTCGGTTTTATTTGCCTATATCACAAATCGGAAATATGTTTTTCAAAGCAAAAATGAAAATCAAAAAAAAGAATTTGTTCATTTTATAGGCTCTAGAATTATGACGCTTTTTTTTGATATGTTTATTATGTTTTTGGGAGTTACTATATTAAGTATCAGTGATAAACTTACAAAATTAATCTCTCAAATCGTAGTAATTATTGCAAATTATGTACTTAGTAAACTTTTTGTCTTTAATAAACAAAAAAATAAAGGAAAGAAATAAAAAAAATTAAATATACTTAAATCAGTAAAGGATAATCACATGAATATTGGAAGAATTATTAAATTAAAAAAAATATATGAAACACTTGAAATTACAATTTGTGATTTTGATACAGAAATGGAAAAAGTTTTTCAAACAACTTCTTTGGATGGGTCTTTTTTAATCGGGGATATCGTAGTTTTTGATTATTCAAAGGTTATAAGAAAACTTTTCAATGAATCTTCGAAAGTAGAAGAAGATGTATTTTTATTAAAGCCTTATATCTATCAATTTAGTGTCATAGAATTGATTAGTTTTCATAAAAAGACGAGAGTTTATTTAAAAGAAGAACATTTATTAAAAGCGATATTCTTTTTTGCTTATACAACTAATTACGGGAATATCAAAGGTTTTTTAAATTCTAGATATCTTTCCAATTATTTAAAAAACTGGTTAAAAAAAGAATTTCTGCAAACACAATTAGAAATTTCTAATATATCAGAAGAAATGAGAAAAAATTTATTGCAGCAGCCGAGATTTTATTATATTCAAAAGCAATTGCTTTCTAAAAAGCTAAGCTTATTTTTAAAGAATGAAAATGGGGAATTATGTGATATTGATGATGAACTTTGGAAAGAATTTTTAAATCATTTGTCTTGGATGCAAATAATTTTAAATCAAAATGAAAAAGAATTACGAATCGATATCAAAAGAAGACTGATGTTTGATTTTCCTTTTCAATTAGAACATATAGATTACGGTTATTTAAAATTAAATGAAATTATTTTAAATCAAGAAAACGATATACTAAAAAGAATAAGTTCTTTATCTAAAAGAATAGAAGAGTTATACCAATTATTAGTAGTCATGTATGTGATCTTTTTTCAAGAAAAAAAGGACAGTATTGAAAATGATATGATTCGAGCCTTTCAAGAAAAAATTAAAAAATGGTATGAATTTGATGATGATGGAATTTCATCTTATTTACGAAAAAAAGCGAGATAATCGCTTTTTTTAAGTTATTTTTTTCCAATCAAAGCATTTTTTACTTCGTTATCACTTTCTCCTAAATCATCATCGATATCAATGATTCTTAACACTTCCTCAAAACTTGTTAAACCATCCATTACTTTTAATAAACCATCTTGTAATATTGAGGTCATACCATCATGATTATAAATTAATTTTCTCAATTCTTCTTTTTTCATATTATTTACGATTGCATCTCTAATATTTTGATTAATCATTAAAACTTCATGAAGTGCAACTCTTCCCATATAACCTTGATAACAAGAATCACATCCAACTGGTGTATATATGTCGGTTACTTCCATGTGTAGTGCACTTTGAAATACTTTTTGTTCATAAGGCGTTGTTTTTCTAGTGCTTCGACATTTTGGACACAATTTCTTGCAAAGTCTTTGTGAAATAATTCCTTCTAAGGCTCCACCTAATAAATATTTTTCTACATCCATATCAACCAAACGTTCAATTGTGTTTAAAGAATTATTTGTATGAATTGTAGAAAGAACCAAATGTCCAGTGATGGAAGCACGTACTGCAATTCTGGCTGTTTCGTTATCACGAATTTCTCCAATCATAATAACATCGGGGTCTTGTCTTAAAATACTACGAAGAGCACTTGCAAAAGTAAGACCAATTTCACTCATGGTTTGTACTTGATTTACTCCTGCTAATTTCATTTCTACGGGGTCTTCTACAGTAATTAAATTTCTACTAGCCGTATTTAATTTTTGAAGCATCGTGTAAACCGTAGTAGATTTTCCGGTACCAGTAGCACCTGTTACTAAAACAATTCCATTTGGTTTGGAAATAATTTTTTGCACTTTTTCCAAATTGTTTTTTGAAAAACCTAGACTTTCTAATCCACCTAAGCTCATAGAATAATCTAAAATACGAATTACCACCTTTTCTCCGTAAACAGTAGGAAGTGAGGAAACACGTAAATCTAAATTAACATAATTAATATTATTTTTAATCGCACCATCTTGTGGTAACCGTGATTCTGTGATATTCATTCCAGAAATAATTTTGATACGAGTAATTAAATTCTTTTTCACAGCTGCTGGAACTTTTGCATAATCATACAATTCACCGTCAATCCGTACACGTACCATCAATTCTTCTGGAGTTTGATCAAAATGAATATCACTCGCTTTTCTTTTTGCAGCATCCAAAATCATATCATTTACAATATCGACAATGGGCATATTATCATAATCATATTCTCTTAACATTAAGACCAACTCCAATTTTTATTCTTATTCAACATTATACTAGAAATATGATAAAAGGACAAGTGACTTCTTTTTAAAGTTTCTCGACCAAAAATGACAATTCTTGAAACAAAAAAATGATATATCCTAATTGGTGATAAAAATGAAAAAAACATTACGAACCATTTTTGCTTCCATGATAGTAGGAGCGATTTTATCTGGTATAACGATCTATTACTTACAAGATAAATTTGCAGTTTTTGATGAAAAAAATATGGTAACCGCTTATCAAATAGGGGTTTATAAATCAAAAGAAAACGCGGATCAAGTAAGTGCTTTGTATCCAGGTGCTATTTCGGTTTTGGATGGGGATTATTATCGTGTTTATGTCGGAGTTGCAAAAGATAAAACTTGTGAAACTTTATTAGAAAGTTATTTTTTAAATCAAAATATGAATGTTTATCCAAAAAGTATTGAAGTAACCAATCAATTTTATAAAGAAATTAGTTTATATGAAAATAGTATTGATAAAGAAAATATGCAAGTATTAGAAAAAGTAAATCAAGAAATGCTAAAAAAATTAGCTGGAGAAATTTTATGAATTTTCGCATAAAAGATATTCCTTTACGTGAAAGACCTCGAGAAAAATATAAAGAAAGTGGATTTGATCGATTAAGTGATGCGGATTTAATTGCTATTTTGCTTAGAACGGGAACGAAAGAAATGTCAGTTAAAGATTTAGCAACCCATATTTTAAAAGAAATAGGTAGTTTAAAAGAAATTGCGAATACTTCTTTAGAAAGTCTATCCAAAATAAAAGGAATTGGGGAAGTAAAAGCAATTACTCTTTTAAGTGCTCTAGAACTTGGAATTCGTGCCAATGAAACAAGTTTAATCAAAGGAAAAAAAATCAAAACAACCAAAGATTTTTATACTATGTTTTCATCTAAAATGGAACGATTAACCCAAGAACATTTATTAGCGGTTTTTTTAAATAGTAAAAATGAAGTGATCACCTTTTCTACAATTTTTATCGGTAGTGCGAATCAAAGTATCGTTCATCCAAGAGATATCTATAAAGAAGCAATTAAATATTCCGCTGTAAAATTAGCTATGATTCATAATCATCCTAGTGGGGATCCAACTCCAAGTAAAGAAGATATTTTATTTACAAGAAGAATGATAAATGCTGGAAAGCTATTACAAATTCCGTTAATGGAGCATTTGATTATTGGACAAAAAAATTATTATAGCTTCTATGATCATATCATGAAATAATTTTAAAGTTTTGGGAAAACTAAAAATGGTGATATCGAGTGAAAGAAATTAAAAATATTAGTATTTTTTTCTTTTTTGTTATTTGTTTCGTGGGTCGATGGAACAATTATGGATAAAAAATGTTAATTTGGAATTTGAAAATCAAGCTAGTGAAGTTATTATTCAAAATCTAAAAGAAGAATTAGCGGAAATGAGTCAAAAATTTCAAATGGATCTTTTAGAAGAACAATTACAATTTTCAAAAGTAATTTATCGAGATCCTTATCATTTTTTTGATATGATAACAATACTGAAAGGAAAATAAGAAGGAATCACTCCTAGTTCAGCAGTAATGGATGGAAAAAATTTAATTGGTATCGTAGAAGAAGTCCAAAATCATACCAGTCGGGTAAAACTGTTGACGAATCCTAATACCAATTTATCCGTTAAAATAAACGACGCTTATGGAATATTAAAGACAAACAAAGAAAAAGAATGTTGGATTGAAGACTTTAGCAAAAATATAACCGTTATGAAAGAACAAGAAGTTCTAACTTCTGGAATTACAGAGATTCCTGGAAATATTTTAATTGGAACTGTAGATAAAATAGAAATGAGTGATTTAGGAACAATTCAGAGAATTAAAATAAAACTGAATAGTGATTTTCAAAATTTAAATTACATTAGCATATTAAAAAAGGAAAATATAGAATGAGTATTTGGCTTTTCTTGGATGTTTTATTTTTAAAAAACCCCGAAATCATTCCTTGTTTTTTCTTATTAGGGTTTATTACGGATAAAAAAGTATCTTGGATTTCTATTTTAACGGTTTCTATTTTCTTTGATTGGTTTCTTTATTCGACAAAATACGTCTTTTTTTGCATTTGTTGTATCTTAAAATTATTTTCTTTTTTCTTAACAAAAATGAAACGTAATATTTACATAAAATATTTTCTTCTTTTTCTTATTTTTC
>CAOKKL010000045.1 GCA_948469065.1 uncultured Mycoplasmatota bacterium
ACGATACTTCCTATGATTATTGCTTTCTTTTTTTTATTTTCTATTTTAAATTTCTTTAATTGCATGGATACACCTCTTTGTTATTATGAAGGAAAATAGATAAAATATTTACTATCCTAACTTACAATAAGTATATCATGTATTACAATTATAACTATCATTTCCTTATCGTTTGTAATATTGTGATGTTATAGATAACTGTTAAATGACTTATGAAAATACATTAAAAAAAAGCTTTTCTCAAAGCTTCTTATATTCTAAATTTCTTGGCATTTATAAAAAATTTATTGCACAAATAAAATAAATGAAATAATAAAGAAAACTAACCCCAAAAACATTGTAAGTCTACTAATAAATAATTCTAATCCTCTTTCTTTTACTTTACCAAATAAAGCTTCATTTCCACCAGTAATTATTTGACCTGCCTCACTAGCTTTATTACTTTGTAATAAAGTTAAGGCAATTAAAATTATAGATATAATTAATAATATTGTTTCTACCATAAAGTAACCTCCAAATCTTTTTTAATTTAACATAAAATCCAAAACTATTCAACTGTATCTAAATCATCTTGGATCATTCGATAGATTTCTTCACGACCTTTTTTGGTAATCGAAGAAAATAGAATTAGTCTATCATTTTCTGTTAATCTTAATGTATGACGAATAATTTTTTCTTGTTTTACACGATTACTAGCACTTACTTTATCATATTTTGTAGCAACTACAATCGTCTTAATATGATAATATTGTAAAAATTCAAACATTAGTACATCATCTTCTGATGGCTTGTGTCGAAAATCAATCAAAAGAAAAACACTTGTTAAATTTCCTCTGCTTTTTAAATATTCTTCAATCATTAAACCCATTTTTTTAGATTTATCTTTTCCCACACTTGCATAACCATAGCCAGGAACATCTACTAAATAAAATAACTGATTAATTAAATAAAAATTAAGTGTTTGAGTTTTTCCGGGCTTACTACTGGTGTGAGCAAAATTTTTTCGCATGATTATTGTATTTATAAAACTACTTTTTCCAACATTACTTCGACCAACCAATAAAAATTCAGGTAAAGTTTCTTCCGGATATTGACTTTGTCTTACTGCAATTTTATTTAGTTCTACCGAATCTATTTTCATTTTGCCACCTCTTTAATCAATCGAATTAACAAATTCACTAATTCTTTTTTGTAATAAAGAAATTTGCATTAAATTTAAAATGCTAAATAAAATAGAAAAAATACCTAATACTTCATTTTTTAATAAATTAGCAAATGGATTCATAAAAACAAAAATTGATAAAATCATAGATAAGATAGTACATACCATAAAAATGTTTTTTGTTGGATCGTTAAAACGAAGCAAATAAAATAATTCATATAATCGTTATAAATTCATAAAAATTATAGAAACTACAAAACAGATAAAATATGACTTTTCATGATTTTGATTCATAAAAAAGAAAAAAATACCTAAAATAAAAGCAATGGAACTAAAAATGATAAAAAATCGATAAAGAACAAAACTTTTTCTACGAAGAAAAAAGAAAAGATAAATTCCACCCATGATACAAAATAATATTCCCAATAATACACCACAAAGATGAATGCTAATCGTTGAGAAAAAACTCATACTAACCCCTACTAAAATAAATAGCAAATAAATATAAGTAAAAAGATCAATATAGCGTTGAAATTCTCTTTCTGTATCATTTAATAATCGTTTTTTACGATGACGAAATATCCGTTGTAACATACTCATTACATTATTTTTAGTTTCTTCATTTGAATACATAAAGTCACTTCCTTATAAATCGCCATTATTATATCATTAAAAAGCACACTTTGCAAAAAATTATTTTTAAATTCATGATTTTTTATTGAAAAATATGGAATCTATGTTATAATAAATCCTCAAAAAAGGGGGGGAACGCCATATGTTAAAAGAATTATCCGTAGAAGAATTTGAATCTTTTGTTAAAAACAGTCCATTAAAAAGTCATTACCAAAGTTCTAGTTATGGGATTTTAATGAGCGAAGTAGGTTATGATTACGACTTAATTGGATATTATAATAAAGAAAATATTTTAATTGCTGCATCCTTAATTTTATTTAAAAAAATAGGGTTTAAAGCCAAATATGGTTATGCTCCAAAAGGTTTTATTTTAGATTATTTTAATCAGGAAACATTACAAGAATTTACCATTGCATTAAAAGAACACTATGAAAAGAAAAATGTTACTTTTATAAAAATAAATCCAGAAATTGCGATTGCAGAATTAGACCCTAAAAACTTTACAAAAACTTATAATTGGAATACTGTAGTAAAAGATAGCTTAAAAGAATGTAATTATTTAAAATTAAAAGATAATTTATATTTTGAATCAAAATTACCAAGATTTAATGCAATTATAAACTTAAAAAATACTACTATGAAAGATTTTGATAAAAATACTAGAAACAAAATACAAAGAGCCATACATAAAGGATTAGAATTTGAAATAGTAGATCGAAGTGGAATTGACATTTTTAATCAATTTATCAAAAATAAAAAAGAAAGTAATGAATATTACTATAAAGATTATTATAATATATTTTCGAAAAATAATATGATTGACTTATTTTTAGTAAGTATTAATACACAAGAATATCTATTAAAAGCCAAAGAAAAATATGAAAAAGAATTAGAAATTAATAATGAATTAAATCAAACTTTAATTACAAATAATTCGAAAAAGAATATTAACTTAAAGATGAATTCTGACCGCAAACTATTATCTTATAAAAATGACGTTTTAGAAGCAACAGAAAGAAATAGCAAAAAGGAAAAAATTTATATTGCGGGTGCTTTGGTTGTTAAATATAATAATCGTGTTCAAATTGTAGAAAGTGGATACGATAAAAAATATAAACGATTTAATCCAAATTATTATCTTCATTATAAAATTATAGAGTATTATAAATATGATTATAATTATTTAGATTTAAATGGAATTACTGGAGAAATGACAAAAGAAAATCCTTACTATGGCTTAAATCGATTTAAATTAGGATTTAAACCAAAAATTTATGAATTTATAGGAGAATATGACTTAATTATTAACGAAAAAAAATATAAAAAATTTTTATCAAACGGTACTTTAGCAAATCAATTTAACAAAGAAAAGAAAAAATAAAGCTTATTAAACTATTGCTTTATTTTTTTATGTTCAAATAATTTTTTAAAAATCCTGTAATTGAAAGTAAACGTGTCCAGTTGTACTATTTCCATTTTGAGAAATCACATTACTAAAAATACCACTTACATAGCTACTTCCACCGCAGTGAGCACTACCACCATAGTAGCCTCCTCCTCCACCTTCTGAAGTACCATTTAATCTACGACCATTGTAACATCCACCATCCGCATTTTTTCCAGAAGTACTTTTATTTGCACCGCCGCCACCTCCGGCAACAATGATTTGATTTCCAATCCCATTTCCGCCCATTCTTACATCGGTCGCACCGCCACCGCTTCCATGAGTCCAATATCTACCATGATTACCTAAATCTCTTTCATCATAATCAGCGTCTGCTCCGCCATTGAATCCACCTTTGCTTCCACCAGGGGACCCGTGTGACCTTCTTCCACCAGATTCTCCTGTTCCTCCAACATAAACATATAAAGGCGTTCCAGCCGTAAGGTAAAGTCTTCCACCTCTTGTACTTCCTTTTCCAGAACCTATAATATCATCACCTGGAAGTTTTTGCTCACCTCCACTTGGACCATTAACTGTAATATAATAATATCCATCACAAGGAACGGTAAAAATTTGCTGTCCTCCTGTATGATTATAGCTCCAAACTTGTCCAAGAGGATAAGAACAAAATGCTGCTGGAGAAATATAAAATTGAGTCATACCAATGTTATTTGCTTGATCAATAGCATAGACATAATAAGTACCAGGAGACCGTAATTGTTCTGAAACAGAAACACTCGGTTGCTTATTCGTTAAAATCCAAGAGGAAGGAACATTACTATCTTTGGATATATAATAACCTGCAACGGCAATATTATCTTTTAATTGAAGATTTGCAGTTTTACCATTTAAAGTAACACTTACTGTTGGAGGTATGTTATCTATATTAATTATATTTATTTTAGCAGATTCACTTAAATTTCCTACATTATCTATAACACATACGTGATACTCTCCTTGATTTAAAGAGATATCAAAATTCAAAGAATCAATTTGAGTATAATCTGCTTTATTAGTACTACATGTTGCCCCTTGATTATTAATATAATAACCATATACACCAGAACCATTATAATCTGAAGTTACAATATGCGCTTTCTTCGAAGTATTTACCCAATCATCAAAATGGTCTACAGAAAGATCTCCTTGATAAATAATAGGGTTTTGACGGTCAATTTTTATCTGTGTATAAGTTTTATAAATCAATTTTTTTCCCTCGTAATTAATTTTAATAGTAGCTTCATATCTTGTATTAATTAATTGAGAAGCTTGAACGAAACGAGTATTTTTAGAATCAAAATTATTATGAACTTCAACGGATTCAATTTGACTATTTCCACGCCACTGTATTTCTTCAACATAATTATGATATTTTTCATAATCTTCTTCTTTTTTAAATTGCAATTTTAAAGTAATATCATTTCGTGTCCATTCATTTTCAGCTATCACTTTATCCCCATCTATTTTTATTAATTCAAAAATACTAGCTTGTTGTTGTAATTCAAGATAATCACAATACTCTTCACCAGTTAAATATGCAGAATACTGATTATTATCATAATCAATACGTATCACATAACAAAGCATTGAACTATTATCGATTGGACTATTAAAAGCCCCATATTCATTATCTGCTTCTAGATATCCTTCTTCAATTAAGTGAGCAATATTAGTTGCATCCAAACCAGTATCAGCAGCCCAACTTTCAGCTTTTGTTAGCACCCATGATACTTTATTATCATAACTACCTTGTTTAACATTTTTGCTTATCATAAGATAGGATGGTACTCCGATTCCAAATAATAAAATGATAATTCCGATGGAAACCAAAACTTCTACTAATGTAAAACCAGACTTATTATTCATATTGTCACCTATTCTATTCTCTTACAATATAACAAAAAATCAAATAGCTTTCAATGTTATTTAAAAAATTAGCCAAAAAAAAGCTAATGCTTATGCACTAGCTAATTTATTATTATTCAATAATTTCTGAAACTACACCAGCACCAACAGTACGTCCACCCTCACGAATAGAGAATTTTGTACCATTTTCAATAGCAACTGGAGCGATTAATTCCACAGTCATATCAATATTGTCACCAGGCATTACCATTTCAACTCCACTTGGAAGTTCAACTACACCAGTAACATCTGTTGTACGGAAATAGAATTGTGGTCTGTAATTTGAGAAGAATGGGGTATGACGTCCTCCTTCTTCTTTTGTTAAAACATAAACACTAGCTTTAAACTTAGTATGTGGATGAACACTACCAGGTTTTGCAAGTACTTGTCCACGTTCTACTTCATCACGAGTAATACCACGAAGAAGTGCACCAGCATTATCTCCTGCTTGAGCGAAGTCAAGAGATTTTCTGAACATTTCAATTCCAGTAACAACAGTTTTTTTAGTTTCTTTAAGTCCAACGATTTCAATTTCATCATTTAGATTTAATTGTCCACGTTCAACACGTCCAGTAACAACTGTTCCACGTCCTGAAATCGTAAATACATCTTCAATACTCATTAAGAATGGTTTGTCTGTATCACGAACTGGAGATGGAATATAATCGTCAACTGCAGCCATTAAATCACGAATAGATTGAGCAGCTGTTTCGTCTCCTTCAAGAGCTTTTAATGCGCTACCACGAATAATAGGACATTCACTATCAAAGTCGTATTCACCTAATAATTCACGGATTTCCATTTCTACTAAATCAAGTAATTCTGGATCATCCACTTGGTCACATTTATTCATGTAAACAACAATTTTAGGTACTCCAACTTGACGAGATAGTAAAATATGTTCTCTAGTTTGAGGCATTGGACCATCAGCAGCAGATACTACTAATATAGCTCCATCCATTTGAGCAGCACCAGTAATCATGTTTTTAACATAGTCAGCATGTCCTGGGCAGTCTACGTGAGCATAATGACGTTTTTCAGTTTCATACTCAACGTGTGAAGTATTAATTGTAATACCTCTTTCTCTTTCTTCTGGTGCTTTGTCGATATCAGCATAATCAACGAAATTACCAAAAAATTTTGTAATCGCAGCAGTTAAAGTGGTTTTACCATGGTCAACGTGTCCAATCGTACCAATATTAACATGCTCTTTAGAACGGTCAAATTTTTCTTTAGCCATTTTTATTTTTCTCCTTTCATTTACTATAATATTTTATCTAATGCTTGAAGAATATTCAAGTATTATTTTTAGTTAACGCTGTTTTTCTTTATAATTTCTTCAGCGATTGATTTTGGAACTTCTTCATAGTGATCTTTTTCCATTTGGAAGTTTCCACGTCCTTGTGTATTACTTCTTAAATCTGTTGCATAACCAAACATTTCAGAAAGTGGTACCATTGCAATGATTCGAAGTGTATTACCAATTGATTCTTGTCCTAAAGGACGTCCACGACGACTTGTTAAATCACCCATAACATTACCCATGTATTCTTCTGGAACATCTACAACTACTTTCATAATTGGTTCAAGAAGTACTGGTTTACATTTATTCTTTGCTTCTTTTAAAGCCATACTAGCTGCAATTTTAAAGGCCATTTCACTTGAGTCAACATCATGGTAAGAACCATCAAATAACGTTGCTTTAACATCTACCATTGGATATCCAGCTAAGATTCCTCCAGCCATAGCTTCTTGAAGACCTTTGTCAGTTACTGGAATATATTCACGAGGAACAACACCACCAACAATAGCATCTACAAACTCGTAACCTTTTTCATGATTTGGTTCAAATTTAATCCAAACATGTCCATATTGTCCACGTCCACCACTTTGTTTAATATACTTACCTTCACATTCACCCATTTGAGTAATTGTTTCACGATAAGCAACTTGTGGTCTACCTTTATTACATTCTACACCAAATTCACGTTTCATACGATCTACGATAATATCTAAATGAAGTTCTCCCATACCAGATAAAACTGTTTGTCCAGTTTCCACATCAGTTTT
The DNA here is from genome assembly GCA_948469065.1 of uncultured Mycoplasmatota bacterium. Lineage (GTDB taxonomy): Bacteria > Bacillota_I > Bacilli_A > RF39 > UBA660 > MGBC162267. The sequence goes on from CAOKKL010000045.1 coordinate 7,215, forward strand.
TACACGTAACGTTGGATCTTCTTCAACAAGTTTAGCAATTGACAAAGCCATTTTATCTTGATCATTTTTACTTTTTGGTTCAATTGCAATATCAATTACAGGTTCTGGGAATTCCATACCTTTCATAATGCATGGATTTTTTTCATCACACAATGTATCTGCAGTCGTTGTATTTTTAAGACCAACAGCAGCGGCAATTTCTCCACAGAATACTTCACTAATTTCTTTTCTTTGATTAGCATGCATTTGTAAAATACGTCCAATTCTTTCTTTTTCTCCCTTAGTACTATTTAGTACATAACTTCCACTAGAAAGTTTACCAGAATAAACACGGAAGAATGCTAAACGTCCAACAAATGGGTCAGTCATAATTTTGAATGCTAATGCAGTAAATGGTTCTGTATCATTTGGATGACGTTTTACATCATTACCACTTTTATCTGTACAATCAATTGCTTCTACATCAGTTGGTGCAGGTAAGTAATCTATAACTGCATCAAGCATTAACTTAATACCAATATTTCCTAAAGCGGTAGCACATAATACTGGGAAGAATTGTACAGATAAAGTAGCACGTCTGATAGCAGATTTTAATTCTTCAACTGTAATTTCTCCACCTTCTAAATACTTCATCATGAATTCTTCATCGCAATCAGCAACTGCTTCAATCAAAATAGTTCTATATTCTTCCACTTTGTCAGTCATATCAGTTGGAATTTCAATTTCAATTGGTTCTTCTTGCTCTTTACCATCATATTGATAAGCTTTCTTAGTTACCAAATCGATAATTCCATTAAATTCACTCTCTGCTCCAATTGGAAGTTGAATCGCAGCAGCTTTTGCACCAAGTCTATCTTTTATTGTACCTAAACTAAAGTAGAAATCTGCTCCTAATTTATCCATTTTATTTGCACAAATCATTCTTGGAACTTTATATTCATTTGCTTGTCTCCAAACTGTTTCCGTTTGAGGTTCAACACCAGCTTGAGCATCGATTAAAGCAATAGCTCCATCAAGTACTCTTAGACTTCTTTGTACTTCAATTGTAAAATCTACGTGACCTGGAGTATCAATAATATTTAAACGATATCCTTTCCAGTGTGCAGTAGTTGCAGCACTAGTTATTGTAATACCTCTTTCTTTTTCCTGATCCATCCAGTCCATTTGAGATTCTCCATCATGAGTTTCTCCAATTTTATGTGTAATACCTGTATGAAATAATACACGTTCAGTAGTAGTGGTTTTACCAGCATCAATATGAGCCATGATACCAAAATTTCTTAATTTATCTATACTAACATCTCTTGCCATAATAAATTCCTCCTACCATCTATAATGAGCAAATGCCTTATTTGCTTCTGCCATTTTGTGAGTATCTTCACGTTTTTTTACAGCGCCACCACTTCCGTTTGCAGCGTCGATAATTTCATTCGCTAAATTAATAGCCATTCCTTTACCATTTCTAAGTTTTGAATAATTAACAAGCCAACGTAGCGCTAATGCTTGACTTCTATCATCATTAACTTCAATTGGTACTTGATAATTACTTCCACCAACACGACGAGATTTCACTTCAAGTGCTGGTCGAATATTCTCTAAAGCTCGATTAAAAATATCGATTGGTTCTTCACCAGTTTTTTCTTTAATCATATCGAAAGCTTCATAAAGAATTTTTTGAGCGGTTCCCTTTTTACCATCCTGCATAATTTGATTTACAAGCTTTGTAACAATTTTTGAATTATACAATGGATCTGGTAATACATCTCTTTTTATTGCTCTTCTTTTACGCATAACTATCCTCCTTTAATTAATTTTTTGGTTTTTTAGTTCCGTATTTACTACGTCCTTGTTTTCTATTATTAACTCCTTGAGTATCTAATGTTCCACGAACAATATGATAACGAACTCCGATTAAGTCTTTAACACGTCCACCACGAACTAAAACAACACTATGTTCTTGTAAGTTGTGTCCTTCTCCAGGAATATAGCAATCCACTTCTTTTCCATTTGAAAGTCTTACACGGGCATATTTACGAAGTGCTGAGTTCGGTTTTTTTGGAGTCTTTGTACCAACACGAGTACAAACACCACGTTTTTGTGGACTATCTTGATCCGTTTGTTTTCTTTCTAAAGTGTTTAATCCAACATTTAAAACGGGACTCTTACTCTTACGAGTTTTCTTTTTTCTTCCTTTTTTTACAAGTTGATTAATAGTAGTCATAATATCCTCCTTTCAATTTACACACATCCTGGTGTATCGTATTTTCCATTTAATTAGGTTTTACCGAAGCAAAACCTAAACTTAAATCAAACATAATATACCATTATTATTGTATGAAAGTCAATTATTTTTTATGATTTTCTAATTATATTCCTAAAATGATTCGATAACTTAACCAGTCACGAACACCACCATTGTCTCGGTTGAATGTAAATAAACCTGCTCCACTTCCAAGAAAAGTATTTCCTCCACGCATAAACCATGGTGGACCCTCAGAAACAAACCATGATTCATTTTGGTACCAGGAACTAATCTGTCTTGATTGAGTACCATAAGTAGAATTAGAAAATGGTCCTATTTCTCCAGTCGCATTTCCTTTACTCTCTTCTGTATTTTTATCTTCAAATATAATTTCTATTGTTTTTCCACTTTCTTTACTTGGAAAGTTTTCTGCCTTTTCTCCATC
>CAOKKL010000046.1 GCA_948469065.1 uncultured Mycoplasmatota bacterium
ACTTAAATAGTTACAACTATAAAAGAGAATACGATAGTCACATGATGAAGAACACCGAATGGGGAGCAGTGGCTTACTTACAACATAGTATGTATGGGAGTAGAAGTAGTGTAAGAGTAAACAACAACAGTAATTATGTTACTGGATACAGCTCTGTAACAGAACCAACTTGTGGATATACAGCCGATAATCGCGACTGCAATAAACAAAAAGGAACTTCATTAAATAGTGATGGAACCTATACGAAAAGATATAATAGTGAAGTAGGATATTTCGCAAGTACGACTGGAAATATTACTGGAATATATGATATGAGTGGTGGTGCTCATGATTCTATAATGGGAGTGATGTTATATACAAATGGTCAACCTTGTGCTGGAAGAGATGCAACATATACCAGTGGATTTACTGGACCATTTTGTAATACGGCAGGAAGTATTACAGGAATTTCTTTTCCAAACAGTAAATATTATGATACCTATTTGTATGGAACAGATAATAAGTATTATAATCGCCGAATTTTAGGAGACGCCACTGGAGAAATGGGGCCATTTGTTCATATCCAATATGGTACTGTTTTAAGAACAATTGGTTCATGGTATCGTGATGAAATTTATTTTATTTATGCTTATAAACCTTGGATTACACGAGGTGGGGGACATGAATATGGTTCCGATACTGGAATTTTTTCGTACGGACCTACAACTGGGGGTATGGAATATCCAGTTGGATATCGAATAGTACTTGCAATTTAAATGAAGAAGTGTTGGATAGAATGTAAAGTTTCATTTATTTTTTGAAATATCTAATAAAAAAAAGGTTATAATAAGATCATGGTGAGTTTTATGAAAAATCGGAATGGTTTTACTTTGATAGAACTTTTAGTAACAATAGGTCTAATGGTATTACTAGGAGTTTTAATTGTAAATAATTTAACTTCTATTTTTAGTAGAAGAGAGGATGAAAATGTCACTGATTTTGAAGAAACATTAAAATCAGCTGCATGTACTTATATTGATTTATCAGACCCAGAAATAAAAGTTAAAAAAGAAACTTGTAAAACGAATGGTTGTACAGTAACTACATCTGTTCTCATTTTAAATGGACTTTTGGATGAAAATTTTATAAATCCTTTAACGAAAAAAAGTATTACAGGTTCAGAAACGATTTCTATTACTTATCCTTCGGGAGAGAAAACTTGTACTTACCATGCGGAGTGATAAAATGAAAGATGAAATTATAAAGAAATTAAATAATGTTCATGAAGCGAAAGAAGCTATAGAGATTAATGACATGCTTAATCTTAAAACAGCAGAAGAGTATCGTGAATTGTGTCAAGTTTTGAATGAACTAGTTGATGAATATATTTTATTTCATACCAAAAAAGATAAATTTATTTTATTAAAAAATTGTCCAAGTTTAAAAATAGGTAAGTTATCTTTAAATAAAAAAGGATATGGTTTTGTTGTTTTAGAACGAGAAGAAGATTTATATATTCCAGAAGATATGATAAATGGTGCAACCCATGATGATATTGTTCTTGCCGAGGTCACAAGACAAGGAGTAAAGCGAGAAGGAAAAATTATTCGAGTTTTAAAACGTGATTTACATGACTTTGTAGGAGAAATTTATAGTTACGATGGACAATTTCGTTTTAAATTAGATGATGAGAAAAAAGATTTAATTATTATACTGGATGAAGAAAGTACAAAAAATTGTGTAGATGGACACAAAGTTTTAGTGCATTTAACCAAACAATTAAATGATAAAAAATACTTTGGAAAAGTGATAAAGATTTTAGGGCATAAGAATGACCCTGGAGTTGATATTTTAAGTATTGCATATAAATATCAAATTGACCCAGACTTTGGTCCTTCTGTAGAAAAAGAATTAGAAGATATTCCAAATGAAGTAGACGAAGCTTCACTTCTTAATAGAACGGATTATACAAAGGAAGTCATTTTTACAATTGATGGCTCTCATACAAAAGATATTGATGATGCAATCAGTCTTAAAATGGATGGAAATAATTATGTTTTAGGAGTACATATTGCTGATGTTTCTCATTATGTAAAAGAAAATACTGCTTTAGGTGATGCTGCATATGAAAGAGGTACATCCAGTTATTTGGCAGATACTGTAATACCAATGATTCCACATAAATTATCAAATGGAATATGTTCGTTAAATGAAGGAGAATTAAGACTTACAATGTCTTGTGTTATGACTATTCAACCAAATGGCGATGTAATTTCTTATGATATTGGACCTGGTTTTATAAAAAGTTCTAAAAAAATGACTTATGAAGCAGTCAATGATATCTTAATGAGAAATCAAATACCTGACGGGTATGAACCGTATGCTGATACTTTGAAGAAAATGAATGAACTTGCACACATTTTACAAAAAAAGATCGTTCAAAAAGGTTACATAGATTTTGAATTAGAGGAAGCAAGAATTGTTCAAGATGAACAAGGTCATGCCATCGATGTCGTTGTTGATGAAAGAGAAGATGGAGAAAAATTGATAGAATCTTTTATGATTTTAGCAAATGAGACCGTTGCCAGTCATATTTATCATATGGAATTACCTTTTATTTACCGAGTACATGGAAAACCAAAAAGTGAAAAAATTGATGACTTTGCTAATTTAGTTAAATTATTAGGTTATGAATTAAAGACGAAAACAACAGATTTAACACCTAAGTCAATGCAAATGTTATTAGATGAATTAGATGAAAAGCCTGAATTTAAAATTTTATCTAGTTTATTACTTCGAAGTATGAAAAAAGCTGAATATAGTAAAGAAAATATTGGTCATTTTGGATTAGCTAGTGATGCTTATACTCATTTTACAAGTCCTATTCGAAGATTTCCAGATTTAGTAGTTCATCGGTTATTAAAAAAATATTTGGTAGAAAAAGATTTCTCAATGAGTACTATTTCTTATTTAGAACAAAATTTAGTGGATATAGCAACTCATTCTAGTGAACGAGAAGTTGCTGCGGATCACGCTGAACGAGATGTTAATGATATGAAAATGGCAGAATATATGGAAAATCATATTGGTGAAGAATATGATAGTGTTATTAACACCGTAACAAATTTTGGCTTTTTTGTAGAATTACCAAATTTAATTGAAGGGCTAGTTCATGTGAATACTTTAAAAGGAGATTATTATCAATATATTCCAGAAAGTTTGGCTTTAATAGGTAATAATACCAAAAAAACATATCGAATAGGGGATCGAATTAGAGTAAAATGTATTGCTTCAAGTAAAGAAACAGCAATGATTGATTTTCAGATTGTAGAGGATAATGATGGAACTCAGAAATAAAAAAGCATATTTTGACTATAGCATTTTAGAAGAATTAGAAGCGGGTATTGCCTTAACCGGAACGGAAATTAAAAGTATTCGAAAAGGTTCGGTTGATTTAAAAGATACATTTGTTGTTATTAAAAAAGAAGAAGCAAGTGTGTTAAATCTTTATATTGCTCGTTATTTTGAAGGAAATCAATTTAATCATGATGAAAGAAGAAGTAGAAAATTGTTGCTTCATAAACGAGAAATTAGAAAACTAAAAGAAAAAGTAGCAATGGATGGTGTTACCTTAATTCCTTTAAAAATGTATTTTAAAAAAAATCATGTGAAGCTGTTAATCGGAGTTTGTAAAGGAAAAAAGCTCTATGATAAAAGAGAAGTCATTAAGAAAAAAGATATGGAAAGAGAAAGGAAAAGTTTAATTTAGCTTGTGAAAAGTTGATAAATCTTTACATTTTAATATGGAAAAGAGATAATCTTTTCTTTTTTTTGTGATATACTATTTTTAGACTAAGTCTAATATGTAATTGAAAATAAGTTGAAATGAATGTAATAAGACTGTGGTTTCTATTAATAATTTTAGGAGCCAACATGATTACATAAATTTCTGTGGATAACGAAATAACATATAAAGAATAAAAGGAGTGAATAAAAAAATGGTGGTTGATTTTTTAGCAAATAATTATATTTGGTTTTTAGTGATTTCAATCATTTTATGTTTATCTTTAATCGGATATCTTGTAGATATGAAAGAACAAAAAAAATGGAGTACATATGGTACTGTTTCAAAGGAAATGGAACAAAATTTTGAACAATTAGCAGCGATGGCTAAAAATCAAACGTTGAATCAAGCTATTCAATCTTCAAAAATGCCTAACTTAAATCAAAATAATAATATAATGCAGAATCAAAATACTCAAATGCCTTTGAATGGAATGGCGATGCCAGCTTTAAATAATAATCAAAGTCAATCTTCTTTTGAAAAAAAGAGTCAAAATGTTTTTTTAAACTAAATTGTTCCATATAGTTTAATAAAAAATTTTAATATAAATGCACGATTTTTTAATATAAAAAGTCTTCTTAATTATATAATGATATGAAGTAAATAACTCTATAATCCTTAGAGTAAAATTTATTTAAATTCTTATTAGAACATATTAAATAATTTAATTCTGAAAGAAGAAAATTTATATTTTAATCTCCAAAAGATAAATAAGTGTATAATGATGAAAGACTTGACAAAAATGCTTTCTTTTTTTATTATATGGCGGAAAGTGAGAAAAGTATGGATATAAAATTAAATAATTTATTTGAAATTTTAAAACGATTGGAAAAACTAGAAGAAAAACTTGACAATTTAGAGGAAATAATAGAGAATGCTTAAGTTTACGGATGTTTTTGATTTCCAACTAGAAGAGAATATTTTATGGCTAAATAGTTTAGTTCAAAATATTGAAAATAAAGTGGAATCGATGGAAAAAAAATCTTTACTAACAGATAAAAAGAGAAAAAAAGTAAAAAACGCAAGAAAAGTGATTTCTCATTTAAAATATTTAATAAAATATTTAATATATGTGAGAGTGAATCAAAAAACAGCAGAAGAATTAATTCTTTTTGAAACTGCAAAAAAATTTGCTATAGAAGTAGATTTTGAAAGTAAAAAACGAATACATGCCATTAGAGCTGATAGAAAACAAAATGTAGGAAAAATCGATGAATATTTAAATGCAGTTCCAAGATTACAAGAAGAATTAAAGATGTATTTAAGTGAGAAAAAAAATATAATTATCACTTGGACCGAGGAAGAGCAAGAAGTTTTAAAAAATTTTTTAAAAAATTTTAGCAATAGAGCAGTATCTGATTTTTGTCAGAATGATTTACCATATATATTAAAAAGTGAAAAGTTTTACAGTTTGCTTTCTCCAAAGCTTGACGAAAAAACGAAAAATTGTTTTGATACGGTTCGATCAATTTATCAAAAAAATCAACAAATTGTTCCAGTGGAGACATTAGGACTTTTTATTAGGCATCAACTTGAAGATTATTTTTGTGAAAGAAAACTTGATGAGAAAGTTCAAATATCGATATCTGTTACTATTTCTGAATACCAGGAAAATATATTTAAATCTATAGATTTATCCAAAAAAACTATAGACTATATCCGAACTCATTCTAATTTGACAAGTAATACCCTACCTTCTAAAGAATGTTTAATGAAAGAAAAATACACAATAGAAAAAGAAAGCAAAAGAAAAATAAGACAAATAAAAGAAAATGTAACTAATCAACTTAGTGCTACGAATTTAAGGGTTGTAATTTTAAAGGAATATGGAATAACAGATGATATCGCTTTGTATGAAACATGTATTTTAGGAACCATGATTTCAGATTGGAATAAAGCGTATGAATTATTGTCTATGTATCAACGAGTTTATTTAAATTATTTAATTGAAATAAACTCAGTAAGTAAAGCATTATATGATTGCAAATATGTTTATAATTATTGGTATACATATGTCTCCAAAGAAATGGAATATGAAAGCAAAAGACAAAAATATTGGATGAATAATATTGCTCCATTTGAAAGAAAATTAAGAGAAATAAAGACATTGATGTTTTTAAAAAGGAGTAAGCAAAAACAGAATTCAGATCAATTTATCGGTTTTGATAAATCAATTGAAAGTTTAGAATGTTATGAAGAATTTTTAAAAAATGAATTTCAGAAATTGATAGATTATATGAAACGATATGGTATAAACTCTTCAATTTTTTCAAGTTCTTATGAATTTAAAATACAAAGAATTGCAGAATGTAAGAGAAGAGAAATGCTAAAAATATTTGGTTCTTCTATTCTTTTAAAAAATAATATTTTGGATTCAACTTTTATTTTAACTCCAGAACAATTAGAAAGAAACATAAATGAATATATTGAAAAAATGAAAAAGGAAAAGTTTGTTTCAATTGTATCTAAGTCTTTATATGAAATATTTAAACAAAATGAGTCTTTTTTTACATTTATTTCATGTTATTTAAAATTTGATTTATACCGCTGTATTCCTACTCCAGAAGTTTTAAGAAGTATAAGTAACCTTTGTGCACTTTTAACGCAACAAACACAAGTTTCTGTGCCACAATTTGAGGATATTTATTACGATATAATTAAAGAAAATTTTATTATAAATTCTGCAGAAAAATTATTAAAACGCATATAATATTTAATTTTCGTTTCAGACTGTTGACAAAAGATTTTGTTAAAAGTCTTTTTATTTGTAAAAAAAAAGTATTATAATAAAGATGTAAGAACGACCTTATATTACCTAAAATTGGTCATTGAGTTCTTACTTTTTTAATGCATAAATGGTATAATTTTAATAGGTAATATAAGGAGTGATAAAATATGGCAATGATAAAGCAAGAATATAAAAAAGATTGTATGATATTAAGTACCTTAGAAGAGTTAGTACCTAAGGAATATTTGGTAAGAAAAATATTTGTCCAAATAATGAAATTTTATCTTATAGTACTACAGATAAAAAGGGATATAAACAATATAAATCAAATCCTAATAAATGTATGAATTGTCCATTAAAAGAACAATGTACCAAAAGTAAAAATTGTCAAAAAGTAATTGCACGTCATATATGGGAAGAATATAAAGAACAAGCAAATGGAAATAGATACACACAACTTTGGCATGATAATTATCCATTAAGAAAAGAAACAGTTGAAAGAACATTTGGAGATTGTAAAGAACAACATGGTCTTCGTTTTACAAGAGTACGTGGATTAGTAAAAAACAAACATAATGTCACGATGATTTTTGCATGCCATAATTTAAAGAAAATGGCGAATTGGAGATGGAAAAGTCATTCAGACAAGCCATTTTTCTATCGTTTTTTAACAAATTTAATAGATTTAAAGAATTTATGGCAAAAAAAAGAAGTATGCTATTTTTAACACACTTCTTTGTCAACAATCTGAAACGCATATAATATTTAATTTGCGTTTTTTTGTTTTAGTAGAATAAATTTTATAAAAGATTGTAGATGTAGTATAGTAAGCCATTTTATATTTTAGAAAAAATTTAATATAAATATTTCTTACAATTTAATTCTTATAACCGCTTTATTCGCTATCAAGTTTCTTGATTTAGAATTGCTCATATTATATAGAATATGATATAATGAAAAACGAAAATAAAAAGGAGTGATTAATTTGACGTTAGCTGGTTTGTGGACGATTTTTACAAAAGTTTTAGATATTTGTATTGTTTGGCTTTTGTTTTATTTTATTTTCAAAAATATTAAAAGTAATGTCAAAATGGTATTAATTTTAAAAGGTGTTTTATTAATTATTGCAATTGAAATTATTAGCAAAATATTAAATTTATATACAGTAGGTTTATTACTGGAATATGTTTTAGAATGGGGTCCAATTGCCATTATAGTTATTTTTCAACCAGAGATTCGAAATGTATTGGAAAGCATTGGAAGAACTCATTTGCTTGGAAGACATAAGATTTTAACTTTTGATGAAAGAGAAAAAGTTGTATGTGAAATTATGGAAGCAATTGAATATCTAAAAAGAAATCGAATTGGAGCTTTAATTGTAATTGAAAGAGATGTTTCTTTATTAGAATATATTGAGCCAGCTACAAAAATATATGCAGATGTTTCAAGTGAATTATTATGTAATTTATTTTTCCCAAATAGTCCTCTTCATGATGGTGGTGTTATATTAGAAGGAGATCGAATCACCTGTGCAGGTTCCGTTTTTAAAACTAGTATGAATCCCAATATTAATAAAAGGCTTGGAACACGTCATCGTGCTGCTTTAGGAATTAGTGAAGAATCCGATGCTATTGCGTTAGTTGTTAGTGAAGAAAATGGTAGAATTAGTATTGCAAGTAATGGAGAGCTAAATTACAATCTAACATTAGATGAATTCCGCATGAAATTAATTGATGAATTAAAACCAAAAATGGAAGTATTCTATGAAGCAGATAAAGTTCGTGAGGAGGATGAAGAAAATGAATAATATATTTAAATCAATCTGTTCTTTTTTTCAAACAATTTATCGAATTTTAGATCGAATTTTTATCACTCCAATTAGTCGATTGATTTTTCAAATTGGAGAAAATTTAAAAGGAAATTCTTCCAAAGTGGAAAAATTTTTAAATCGACCAAATATATTATTATACTTTTCTTTAATTTTTGCTGTTATTTTTTTCTTTTTAGTAGATTCTCAAGTAGTTACTTTAGTAGAAAAAGAAGCGGAAATTTTAGCAAATCAGCCTGTTAAAGTGCTTTATAATAAAGAAGCTTATGTAGTGGAAGGATTAGTGGATCAAGTTGACATTGTTTTAACAGGAAGAAAAAGTGCCATTTATTTAGCAAAACAATTGGGTGAATATGATGTGGTTTTAGACTTATCAGATTACGAAGCAAGTGATACTCCGATTCGAGTTCCTTTAACATTCAATCAAACAGTAGATAATATTAGTTATAAATTAGACCCATCTTATGTTACAGTTACCATTAAGAAAAAAGAAAGTTTAGTATGGAACAATGTTTCTTACGATTTATTAAATGAAAATAAATTAAATGAAAAATTAAGTGTCGATTCTGTTGAATTAGATAAGACAGAAGTTGTACTGAAAGGAAGTAATGATAATTTAAATAAAGTTGCTACAGTAAAAGCTTTAATTGATTTATCGAATAAAAAATTCACAGATGCTGGAACTTATGATGTTTCTGATATTCGTTTGGTTGCATATGATTCGAATGGTGCAATATTAAATAATATAGAAATTGTTCCAGGAACGATTACGGGTACCATTACATTAGGAACCTATTCTACGACGGTGCCATTACGTGTTTTAGCAACAGGAGATTTGGTAACTGGTAAATCTATTTCCTCTATTACAATTAATGGTAAAACAAGCTATTCCATAAATATTTATGGAGAAAAATCCATTATAGATGAAATTAAAAGTGTACCAATTACAATTGATGTTAATAATCAAGGAAATAATGGTGCAAAAACTTATAATGTGACAATTGTTAAACCGAATGGTGTCAGACACATAAGTGAAGAAAATGCCAAAATTGTAGTTAGCTTTGGTGATGAAAAACAAAAAACGATTAATATTTCTAATATTGGTTATCGTGGACTTGCTAGTGGATTAAAAGCAAACTTAGTAGGATCAACTACGGTTCCTGTACAAGTAAAAGGTGTACAATCGGTTATCGATTCTATTAATACTGATAATATATCAGCTTATACCGATTTAACTGGTTATAGTGCTGGAGATTATGAAGTAGATGTTAAAATTGAAAGTGATGATCCAAGAGTAAATTACATTGTAGCTACCAAAGTAAAAATAAGTATTACAAATGGATGATTTTTAAAGAAAATCTCTGTGCGTTAAAAGCCAGAGATTTTTTTGAATTTATTTACTTATAATACATTTAACCCTTAAAAATAGAAAGAAAAGATTATTTATAACAACGATTTGTGATATACTTAATTTAGAAAATAGA
>CAOKKL010000047.1 GCA_948469065.1 uncultured Mycoplasmatota bacterium
TCTAAGCGGGAAGCCTCCTCCAAGATGAATTTTCCCATTCTTCGTGAAGTAAGATTCGTTGTAGACTACAACGTTGATAGGCTAGAGGTGGAAGCGTAGTGATACGTTGAGCTGACTAGTACTAATAATTCGAGGATTTAACTTATTAATTATTTTGATGAGTACATTATCTTGTTTTTAAAGGACAAAATCCTTTATTGGTGACGATAGCCTAGTGGTCACACCTCATCCCATCCCGAACTGAGTAGTTAAGCACTAGAACGCTGACGATAGTGTAAGCGAAAATAAGAAGTTGCCAATTTTTTTTTTGTTTTTATTTATTTATTTTATAAATTTATGTATAATAATCTTAAGGTGATATTATGACAAAAGAAATTTTTTATGATTTTGACATAATATTTGAAACCATTAACGTTAATAATAATTTTCCGTATAATAAGGATGATAGTAATTTACTTATGTATGGTTATATTGGATTAGAAAATGCTAAGAAAAGAATGGCGAAAAATGAATATTATCCTTTAGTGAGATATGATGAAAATGAAGTGTTACCTGAGGAATATATTCCAATTTCTTCTATTTATTTAAAACATTTTGATTTATCTGATGAGAAATTTGCTACCATTAGTCCAAAAGTAGTATTACAGCAATTATGCGCAAATGGTAATCTTTATCCAATTATTCGAACCTCTTCTGCAAATAATAAAGTAGAATATCATTTAGGTTTTTTAGATGGTGGTTCCTTTTCTTTAGAGACGATAATATATTGTCAAATAATGAATTATTTAGCAAAGAAAGCAGCTTTAGAAGATAAAGAAATTAAAAAGCAATTTTAACAATGAATTATAGTTTAAGATATTTTATCAGAAAGTATCTTTTTTATTTTGTTAAAATGAATACATAAATGTCAATTTATGTAATTCTTATTGTATTCAATTATTTTCATTTGTTATAATTTAATAGGTGATAGAAATGAATTACAAATACACTTCTAGAAATGAAACAGATACGTTAGAAATTGCACAAAACATAGAGAGTGAAAAATTTTCTAATATGGTTATTTGTTTAGTAGGTGAATTAGGCAGCGGAAAAACTATATTTGTAAAAGGTTTTGCACAAGCTTTAGGGTTGGATGAAAATATTACTTCGCCCACTTTTAATCTTGTAAAAGAATATTTGAATGGCGAAATGCCTTTGTATCATATGGATGTTTATCGTTTAGAAGGGTCCACAGAAAATATTGGTATAGAAGACTATTTTTCAAAAAATGGAGTAACCATTATAGAGTGGGCGGATATGATTACCGATTTATTACCAGAAAAACGTTTGGAAATCAGATTTAAAGTCGTAAACGAAAATACAAGAGTATTATATTTTAAGCCTTATGGTAAACAATATGAAGACTTGTGTAACGCAGTTTTATAGAAAATTTTCTAAATAAACTCAAAAATTAGTAAATTAGGAGGGTTTATGAATACAATATATATAGATACTCATTCTAATAAAATAGAATTTGCTTTGTTTCAAAATGGGAAATTTATAGAAGTATTTCAAGAATCTAGTACTCAAAATCAGTCTAGCAATATCATTCCATTTTTAATTGAATTTTTAAAAAAATATCATTTAACAGTTCATGACATTGCTGATATTATTGTTGTAAATGGTCCAGGTTCTTTTACGGGAGCAAGGTTAGGTGTAACAATAGCAAAAAGTTTAGCGTATACTTTAAATATTTCGATTCGGGTGATGAGTAGTATTTTAATCAAGGCTATCTCGAATCAAGAAAAAGGCCATCATTGGTTTATCGAAAAAGAAAAAAATGGTTATTATGTTGGTGAATTTAATGATTTGGATGAATTATTAAATGATTATTTTTATATAAAAAATTCTGAGTATGAATTATTTTTATCAAGTCATGATGTCATAGAAGAAGTTGAATTATCCTATCAGCTAATTTATGACTATTCTCGATTGCTTGCTCCGCATAATGTACATAGTGTGAATCCATTGTATGTAAAATTAATTGAGGTTCAAAGATGATACGTCTTGCTACAAAAAAGGATATGGAAGCTATTTATATTTTAGGAGTAATGTTACATGAAAATTATCGTAAAGTGAATAATTTAGATGTATTAATGAATGAAAAACATTTTAAATTTTTTGTGGCAGAAGAAGAAAAGAAAATAGTAGGTTTTTTAAGTGTAACGGAATTATATGAAACCGTTGATATAAACGATTTATTTGTTTTACCTGAATATCGCAGACAACACTTTGCAAGTAGGCTTATAAATTATATGATTAGTGATGTAAGTGATTCTGTTTTATTATTTACACTAGAGGTAAGCGTTTTGAATAAAGAGGCAATTGCTTTATATCGAAAATTTGGATTCGATGTTATATGTAAACGCTTATTATATTATAGTAATCAAGACGCTTATTTAATGGGATTGAGGTGTAATAAAGAATGAAAGATACGATAATTTTTGCAATTGAAACATCTTGTGATGAAACGAGTATGGCTTTCGTTAAAAATGGTAATGAAGTATTAGGAATGACAGTGTTATCCCAAATGGATACACATGCGAATTTTGGAGGAGTTGTTCCAGAAATTGCCTCTAGAATGCATACCGAAAATATTACGATGGTTTTTGAAGATATCTTAACTCAAAGTGATTTAAAGATGACAGATGTAGATGCGATTGCAGTTACTTATGCACCTGGCCTTTTAGGAAGTTTATTAGTAGGTGTGGAATTTGCTAAAGTATTATCTCTTGTTTATAATAAACCTTTAATTGCTGTTAATCATACTATGGGACATATTTTTGCAAATCAAATAAATAATGAACTGAAATATCCTTTACTTTCTCTTATTGTAAGCGGAGGACATACCGATTTGGTTTTAATGAAAGGCTCCTATGATATTGAAATATTAGGAAGTACAATTGATGATGCAGCTGGAGAAGTTTATGATAAAGTGGCACGTGTTCTTGGCTTACCTTATCCAGGAGGTCCTAATATTGACAAATTAGCCAAGGAAGGGGCAAATACGTATTCTTTACCTACTCCTATGAAAGATAATACGTATCAATTTAGTTTTAGTGGTCTTAAAAGTGCGGTCATTAATTTGGTTCACAATGAAGAGCAAAGAGGAAATAAAATTCGTAAAAATGACTTAGCTTGTAGTTTTCAAGAAGCAGTTATTGATGAGTTAAAAAGAAAAGTAGAGCTAGCTCTTAAAAATACAGGTGTGAAAGAAATGATATTAGCTGGAGGAGTTTCAGCAAATGTGAAATTACGGGAAACTTTAAAAGATTTATGTGAAGAATATCAAGTTAATTTTCATGTACCATCATTTAAATATTGTACAGATAATGCTGCAATGATTGGTGCTGCAGCTTACTCGCTTTACCAAAAAAAGATATTTTCAGGATTCGATTTGACTGCTGAAAGTTCAATGGATATTAAAAAATATATGGAACAAATGAAAAATTAATATGGAAATGATTTGTTAGAGTGGTCACAAAAAAGTGAACCTCTTTTTATTTGGTACAATTTGTAGTCTTCTAGAAATAATAAAAATATGAAAAAGTATTAACAAAACTTAATATTCTGAAATATATTTGTAAAAAAAAGAAAGTTATTCACTTTCTTCTGGACTACCAGGAATATTATCAATATTATTGTCATTCTCATTATCACCATTATTATCTTCATCATCAGGTAAGCCAGGTAATTTCGGATTATCATTGTCCTCATCTTCTGGATTTGTTGGAATAGAAGTTTTGGATTTGCTAATATAAATTGTAACATTGGAAACATTTTTTAAAAAAGTCCCTTCATGTACACTTTGATTGATAATAATACCAGGAATCGAATCACTTTCTACAAATTCTTTATTTAGAATAATTCCATTATTAGAAGCCCAATTTTCGGCATAAGATATAGTTTGTCCACTTAGATTTGGCATTGTTTTTAATGTTTGTCCAGTTCGAATTCCTTTTCCAATTACATCTGTTGTATATTCAAAATCTTCATTGTAGTCATATTGAAATGTTTTAATAGTTTCTGGTTTAATAATATTTAAGTTTTCTTTCATTGCCGTGGATATTGCATTTAAAGAGCCAGGATAATACCCTAAAGCACTAGTTGTCATTCCAGAAGCAGGTAAATAAACAGGAAGATTATAATATTCTAAATGTGTTTTTTGAATGCTTATAAAATCTTCCCCATTTAAAGCATTTGTAAGCATATTTTTAAGTGTTTGATAAAATGATAAAATTTGTGTTGTCTGCATATTTGTTGCAATATTATTGCTAATGGTATTTAATAATTTTTCGAAATCACTGAAACTTGAAACATGTAGGACTTTTTTAGCAATTGCTTCTATAATTGCTTGTTGGTGTTGATTTCTAGCAATATCTGATAATGTATATAAGTGTCTACATCTTGCATACGCTAAAGCTTCTTCCCCATTTAAATGCACATTTTTTCCAGGAGTGACACAAACTAAATTTTCTCCAAATCGTCTTTGAGAATCTTGTTCACACATTAGGCCTTTGTGGGCATTATCATAATTATAATCTGGTTCTTCTACATCGACTTCGATTCCCCCAAGAGAATCTACTAAATCCACAACTCCCTTAAAGTTTACTTTGACAAAATAATCGATATCAATATCCGTTAGATTTTTAACTGTATTTATAACGCAAGTTGTTCCATATGCAGCAGCAGAATTGATTTTATTGTATCGATTTCCATTGCATGCAATAGGAACATACATATCTCTTGGAATACTAAACATAGTAGCAGTAAGAGTATTGGGATTAAAAGTGATAAGCATTAAGGTATCCCCATTAAATGCAGCATTTGGATTTAATCCACCTTGAGATTCTGAATCAACTCCTAAAACTAAAACAGTAAATGGTTCTGTTAATTTTTTGGTAGAAACTAAATTACTTTCATCATTTTTCATTTCTTTACTGTAAGAATAAATTATTTTTGTATCTTCTTGAATACTTTTAAAGTTATCTTCATTTCCAAAAAGGATTTGATAATTTCCGGAAATAAAGACTCCATCTATTTTATGGTTGTATAAATCATTTAACATAATTAAAAAATCATCATAAGAAACAATTTCATTGTTTAATTTTTCTTTTGTGATTAATTCTTTGGCTAATATATATCCTTCTTTATCATTTTCATTAGAAATCATTCCTAATTTAGATGAAGAAGTAATCTCTGTTTCGTTAAGAGCTAATAAAACACTAGTATAAGTAGAAGTTTCTTTGATTGTTAGATTTTCTAACTTATCATATATTTTATCTATATAATAAGATGTAAAACCAAATAAAGGTATGAGAATAAATGTAATAAAGCTAACAAAGATAAAAGTTTTCTTTTTCTTTTTTATTATGAAAAAGAAACCAAAAAGGATATAGAAAAATATCCATAATAAGAAAAAACCTAATATTGAATAACGAATGGTTGTTTCTATTCCTACTAAATTCATTACACTTTTGGTAAAAAAGAAATAAACGATTAAATATGCAATTGTAAAAATAATATATGTAAAAAGCATTAATTTGCTAGATTTTTTTAATTCCTCTTTTAAATTTTTCAAGTTTTTCAACCCTTTCTTAAAATTTTCTTTCTTGATTATTATACACCAGTTTTATCTCTTTCACAACATTTGATATTTCTTTACACTGTCTACTATTAAGTCTTTTGAAAAGAATGTCGAACTTTGGTATAATGGATTTGGAAAAGTAGGTGACAAAATGCCAAATTTATTTAAAAAGAGAAACTATTTCGTTTTTTTCTTCTTTCTTATGATGGCATTTTTTGTTTCTCTAACTAAGACAAATGCTTTAATAGGAACGATTAATGGAGATAGCGTCAATTTTAGAAGCGGTGCGGGTGTGAATTATTCTAGTATTGGAAAATTAAACCGTGGTACAAGTGTAACAGTAAAAAACGCTTATGCTGTAAATGGTTCTGGATGTAACTCAGGGTGGATAAATATTAATTATAATAATAAAGATGGTTATGTATGCCGTAGTTATATTGATATTCAAGGAATGGAATCCTACGGACGACCTTGGACAAGTCCCAAAAAAGCTATTTTTGGTGGAGCAGAATTTGTTGCTTCTAAATATATTGCTGCTGGTCAATATACGAGCTATTTAAAAAAATTTAATGTAAATCCAAAAAGTAATTATGAAGTATTTGAAAATCAATATATGGCTAATTTAGCAGCACCTATGAATGAAGCAAAAACAACTTATAATAGTTATAAACAAAATGGTCTGTTATCGCTTCCACTTGAATTTTCTATTCCTATTTTTGAAAATATGCCAGCATATACAACACATCCTGTAACTGGTAAAGAAGTTGGTGGAACTAGTATTGTAACCGATCAAGAATTTGAAAAAAGATTAGATCAAGAAGGCTTTGATGAAACTTATAAAATTTGGTTGCGAGAATTACATAATACTTATCCTAATTGGATTTTTAAATCTTTAAAAACAGGCTTAGATTTTAATTATGCAGTAGAACGCGAAAAATGGGTTAGTTCTATTAATGGAGCAGGATGTCCAAAATGTATTGATCCCGCAAATATTATTACGGAAGGAAATTGGTATATTGCAAATGATGAAACAACTGCTTACTTTTTAGACCCTAGAAATGGATTAATGGTAGATAGTATTTTAATGTTCGAAAATTTAGCATTTAGTGAAAATTATAAAGAACATGTAGTCCAAAGTGTTTTAAATGGCTCTTTTATGAAAGATAAGGATTCTGTTGATAATTTATCCTATGCAAATATTTTTTTCGAAGCAGGTAAAACATTTCATGTAAATCCAATATATTTAGCAGCGTTATCTCGTCAAGAAGTAGGAGTAAATGGTAGCATTTCAACAAGTGGAGAAAGAGTGGAATACAAAGGTAATATTTATCAAGGATTTTATAATTTTTTTAACATTGGTGCAAATTCTAATGAACAAAGTCCTGTAAGAGCAGGAATTGTATATGCTAGTGCTGGTGCTAGTAAAAATTCTCAAGGAGTATTTGTAGGAAATATAAGTTCTAATAATGAAGGAAATCAAAATAATAATGATAACAATGCTCCTGTAAAACCAGATGTTACTCCTTTGAATACACATTTAGCAAATATGAAATTAAATCAAAAAGGTAATTTTGTTACAAATATTTCGATTGGCACTACAGTTGGCACTTTAAAAAAGAAAACGAATGGAACAGAGTTGGTATTTCGAAATGCAAACGGTGGAATGCTTGGTGATTCGGAAAAAATAAGTACAGGTTCTAAAATAACTTTTCCTACTGGTGAAACTTTGACTGTTGTGTTATATGGAGATTTAACTGGTGATGGTAATATAAATTCCGCCGATTTACTAAAAATGAGACAATTATTACTAGGTCAAATTAAATTAGATGGAGCTTTTTTAGAAGCTGCTCGACTTGTTAATACCTCAGGTAATATAAATTCCGCTGATTTATTACGCTTAAGACAATATTTATTAGGACAAAAAAATATTAGTCAAATATAGAAAGGATTTTTATGAAAAAGATAGTACAATATATTATTTATTTTTTTCTAGTCTTTGGTTTTTTAAACGTTGTTCAAGCCGCTTCGGTTACGATTAATTCTGTTGATAGTACTACTGCAGGAGGAACAATCACTTTTCGAATTACAATCAAAGCTGCTGCTTGGCAATTAACAGGAAAAGGTACCGGTGCTACATCGAATTGTTCTTTTAATGAAGCAGATGCATCAGGAAATGCAAAAAATACAGTTAAAGATTTTTTTGTAAAATGTAAAGCTACCGATGAGGGTCAAATTAGTTTTCAAGTATCGGGTAATGTTACAGATGAGGACGGTAAATCTGAAAATGTTAATCCTAACAAAATTGTAAAAGTTCATGCACCTAGACCAAAAGATGAAAATAATTATTTAAAATCTTTAAATGTAAAAGATTATCAAATTACTCCAGAATTTAATAAAGAAACAGAAGAATATTCTTTAGAAGTTTCATCAACGGTTGATAAAGTTACAATTGAAGCAATTGCAGAATCTAATTTTGCAAATGTTTCTGGAGCTGGAGAAGTAGAAGTCAATGAAGGAATGAATTCTTTTGATATTTTTGTTACCAGTGAAACAGGAATAGAACGCGTTTACAAACTGAAAATTAATGTTAAAGATAATAATCCCATTCCAGTAAATATTGGAACGTTAAATTATACAATTATCAAAAATGTTAAAAATTTAATAAAACCTGAGTTGTATGAAGAAACTATAATTCAAATTCAAGGATTTGATATTCCTGCTTTTGTAAGCGATATTACCAAATTTACTTTAGTTGGATTAAAAGATGAAGAAGGAAAAGTATTTTTAGCAATTTATAATAAAGAAACAAACGAGTATAATTTATATAATGAACAAAAATCTTCTTCCATGTTAATTCATATTATGGACCCAATAGAAGATAAAAAAGGGTTTCGCAAGGTAAAATTAGAGATTGATGAAATAGAATATAATGTATTTCAAAAACTGGAAAAAAGTTCATTTTATTTAGTCTATGGAATGAATGTAGAAACCGGACAAAAAGATTACTTTGTGTATCATAAAGATAGTAATACTTTTCAAGTTTATGATGAACAATTATTTTCTCAATTAGAGGAAGAAAAAAAGATAAGAGATTATATAATTATTGGTCTTGGAATTGGTTTTATTATGATGTCAATTTTATGTCTTTTCTCATTTTTACATAAATCACATTCCAAGCCTCCAAGAATGAACAAAAAGCAAAAAGAAATTGATGAAACAATTCATTTATTAATGGAAGAAAAAATGAAAGAGGATATGGAAAAAAAGTCTGATACATCAGTTAAATCAGAAAAAATAGATCCAGAAAAGCTTTATGTGAAAGATGCAGTCCAAAAAATGAATGATGTGGAAAAATTAATTGAGCAGTATGAAAAAACCGTCTCTTTATCAAAACAAGAATTAGAGGAAGAAAAAAAGAAATAGAAAAATTTTTTTCTTTTTTTATGATATAACATGTCTATTACTGTTAAAAATAGAGATAATTACTGATTAAAAATAAGAAAGTATGATAATATAGGGTTGTAAACTAGTATGTTCATATTTTTCCTTTTCTTGAACATATTAGTCCTAAGGA
>CAOKKL010000048.1 GCA_948469065.1 uncultured Mycoplasmatota bacterium
TTCTCTTTCATTTTCAAAATTTTACTTATTTTGTCTTTTACTTTTGCACTCGAGTCAAAAAAAGAAAATTCGAAAAAACACATCTGGTTTATGAATGAAGTGTGCAACAACTCGTTAAAGAACAAAAATAGTTAGTTATAATTTGTTAACGGACAAGTATAATCCATTTTTTTACTAGGTTATTTAATTTATAATATAATATTAAATAAGGGAACGAGAAGCAATGATAACAAAAGAGCAAATCCTAAATTCTATACAATTTGTAGTTAATAATTCTAGTCATGTTAGAATTTCATTCAATTGTTTATTATATTCTTCCTCTAATTTTTGATTAAAAGCTTCCCATTCATTTTCAAAAATTTCTTTTGTGACAAACTGTCCTAAACTATTATAATAAGTTCTATTTTTAATGATAAATTCCATATCGATTCTCACTTTTGTATATTGTTTTTGACAATATACAAGTGTGTTCTACTAAATTGACAAAATATAGTAGAATCCGTTAAATTATAATAAGCGTTTTAGTATAATCTTTTTAGGGAATGTCAGTTGTTGAGTGTCTACCAAGTCTCTAATAGAGAGGAGGTTTGATAAAAATGAAAACTAAGACCTTTATCATTAAAGTTCTTAAGCTCATTGCTATCATTTTATTTCTCCTTATCATTATGATAGTAGTAATAAAAAAATGACACTTAATTCTTCATTAAATTGAATTAAATGTCCACTTAATTAAATTTGGGTAGACATTCAACTTGCAAAAACTGAATGTTCCCGCTTTTATTTTATGCAAGTTTCCTTGACATATTCATAATAACATAAAAACGACTTTTTGACAAGTCGTTTTCTATTGCTACACGAAACGTTCGAGTTTGGTTTCAATCTGGTGCCCAAGGCCGGACTTGAACCGGCACGGGCTTTAACACCCGCAGGATTTTAAGTCCTGTGCGTCTACCTATTCCGCCACTTGGGCAAGGCACCACGTCTATTCCTTTAGACATTTTTAATTATAAACTATTCTTATAAAGAGGTCAATCTATTTTAATAAAAAAAAGTAACTTTTATTTTATTTTTATTATCAAGATAAATTTCTTTTACAAATTTTGAAGACTTAAAATAGGGAGTAATGAGATAAATTCTTTTTTTTGTTCTAGTCAATGCTACATAAAAGAGTCTTCGTTCTTCTTCATATTTCATTTTTTCTTTTGGCATAATTTTTTGAAATGGTTTTAAAAGGGGAGTTTGATTGGGAAAGCCATAAATAGAATTTTCTAGGTGCAGAAGAATAATAACATCTGCTTCCAAACCTTTGGATTGATGGACAGTTAAAAAAGAAAAGATTTGATTTGGAAAGTGTGCTAGAGTAAATTCTTTTTTATTGTTCCAATGAATTTCATTTTCTTTAAAATAATATTTCCAATCAAAGGAATTTCTTCCTAAAAATAAAATGTTTGTACTTGTTTCTTTACAAAAAATATACTTTAACATGTCAAAAATTTTCCTTGTATGAAGGTAGTATAAAATTTCAATTGGCTTTTCTAAAGAGATGGAAGATATAATATCTTTTTTTAGTTGAATAGGATTTTTTAGAACAAAATGATTGGCTATTTGAATTAGTTCCTGACTATTACGATACGTATATTTTAAATAAAAAGTGCAAACAGATGGAAAAATATTTTTTAAAGTGGAAAAACAATTATTTTCTGTACCACTAAATCCGTAAATAGATTGACAATCATCACCTACCACTGTAAAAGAAATAGAAAAATGATTTACAATTTCTTTTAAAAACTGAATTCTTAAGTAAGAACTATCTTGAAATTCGTCAATTAGAATATGTTGATAAGGAAAAGTAGTTAATTCATTTAATTGTTTAGTGGCCATAATAATTAAATCATCAAAATCTAATAAACATTGACTATTTTTTTCATGAGAATAAACATCTAAAAGCAAATATACCAATCGAAAAAAAGATTTTGTTTTCCCATAACTTTTTTGAATCAATTCTTGTAATTGAAAATCTTCAAAACCTTTTGCTTTCCATAAATGAATAAATTGAATAAGATGTTTTTGCAAATTCAATAAATCATTATGATCCATTAACTTATGGTAACTACCGAATCCATATTTTCCGAAAAAAGAAAAATAACTTAAAACAATTTTTTTTAAAGAAGAATTTTGCTCACAATAGGAATATAAAAATTCTTGAACTAAAAATTCAAAATCATCATCTTGAAACAGGGAAAAAGGGTAAGAAAGAGTCTCTAAAATTGTTATAGCAAATTTGTGAAAAGTAAAAACGTTTACCGAAAAACCAAGGTGTTTTTTAAGTTTTTCTTTAAATTCTAAAACTGTTTCCTTTGTATAGGATATAACTACAATTTCTTCCGGTTTTAAATGTCTTTGTTTTACTAAATATTCGATTCTTCCAATCAGTGTAAAAGTTTTTCCAGTACCAGCGCCCGCAATAATAATAGAATAAAGTTCATTTTGATAAGCAGCTTTTTGTTGATAAAAATCTAAAGTCATAAAAAAATAATAGCATGAATAAAAAAAGTGTCAAATTATAAATTTGAGGAAATGGGATAGAAAAAGATAAGAAAATAGAAAAAAGAAAAATAGAAAAAAAGAAATCTATCACAATTTTTCATTTTTTCAAAAATCTTTGTTATAATAAAAATACAGGTGATTTAAAGATGTATCGAAAAACTTATGCCAAAATTGACCATAATGTATTAACAACGAATATAAAAGAAATTAAAGAAAAATATCCAGATTATCAATACTATATTGGAGTCGTAAAAAATAACGCTTATCATCATGGAATTAAAATAGTAAATGCCCTAAAAGAAGGAGGAATTAATTATTTTGCAGTATCATCTTTAGAAGAAGCATTAAATTTAAGAAAATATAATATGGATACACCTATCTTAATTTTAGAACCAATTGATTTAGACTATGTATATGATTGCATACATAACAACCTAGCGATTACAATTGAAGCGCTTGAAGATATTAAAGTATTAGACAAAATGAAATTTTCTTATCCACTTAAAATCCATTTAAAATTAGATACAGGTATGAATCGTTTAGGATTTAAAAATCAAAAAGATGTTGAACAAGCGAAAAAAATAATAAGTGAAAATGCAAAATTAGAGTTAGAAGGAATTTATAGTCATTTTGCAACTTCAGGAATTACTGATAAAGAATGGGATAATCAATTAGAACAATTTTTAGAATTGACGAAAAACATTAATTTAAAAGAAATTCCAATTGTGCATTTTGGAAGAAGTTTAACACTAGTAAATCATAAAAAAATAGATTTTTGTAATGGAATACGTTTGGGAATTATTATGTATGGTTTTTCGCAAAGTAAAAAACATCCAACCACTTTCAAAGAAAAACTACGAGAATCGAAAAAACATCACATTCAAAAAAAATTACATATTAGCGAAACAATGACTGAAAATGAATTAAATTTAAACACTGCGTTTTCATTATATTCTACTGTAATGAGTATTCGAAAAGTAAAAAAAGATGAACTAATTGGATACAACGCCTCTTATAAAGTAGAAGAAGATGGCTATTTAGCTACCATTCCAATCGGATATGCCGATGGAGTAGATAAAAGCTTTGAAACAGTAAAAATAAAGAATAATAATTTTCCCATTGTAGCGGATTCAATGGATATGATTTCTGTATTAGTTGATAAAAGTATTCAAAAAGGAATGGAAGTAGAAATATTTGGAAATCAAATTTTAATTTCGGAAATTACTCAAAAATTGAACACAAATGCCTATCATTTGTTCAATCAAATTCAAAATAGAGTACCAAGAATTCATATTACAAATGGAGAAGAAGAAGAAATAAATTATTAAAGGAGGGATAGCATGGAATTTGAGATCCTCATATTAGGAAGTGACGCCAATGCCTATTATATGGCGAGATGTGCGCATGAAGCATATCATAAAAAAGCTTATTTAATAGGAAAAGATCGTTTGGCTTTTACAAAATTTTCTAATATATTAGAAATTCAATATGAAAAAGATTTATGGGATGAAAAAAGATTTGTAGAAATTATTAATTTATTTGCTAAAAAA
Organism: uncultured Mycoplasmatota bacterium; assembly: GCA_948469065.1. Classification (GTDB taxonomy): domain Bacteria; phylum Bacillota_I; class Bacilli_A; order RF39; family UBA660; genus MGBC162267. The sequence continues at coordinate 4,098 of CAOKKL010000048.1, forward strand.
AGAAAAGAAAAAAAAATATTAACAATTAGTACGAATGAAACTTATACGGAATTTTTAATTAAAAATAAATCTATTTTAGAATCAAACTTAATTTTTTCCCAACCATCACTCCAAGTCATAAAAAACTTAACGAACAAAGAAAATTTTTATAAAACATATAAAAATAGAGGATTAGAGTTTCCTGATACCTTTTATTTTGATTGTACAAAAAATACTATTCTTCCAAGTACTTTAACGTTTCCAATTATTATTAAACCGTCGAACGTTATTACCTATAATCATTTGAATTTTGAAGGAAAAAATAAAATCTATAAAATAGAAACTCAAGAAGAGTTAGAACAAACCATTGAAAGAATTAAAAAAGCAGGTTATAAAGATAAATTAATCATTCAAGAATATATTTCTGGAGATGATTCTTACTTATTTGATGCAGTTGTTTATGTGGATCGAAATGGAAAAGTAAAAGTTTTATCTTTTGCCCAAATTGGTCTACAAGAACGAAGCAAATCAATGGTAGGAAATGCAGCAGTATTAATTAATGGATTCAATACTTTTTCGGGAAATACCGAAGAAATGAAAAAAAGAATTGAAAATTTTATGGAAGGAATTTCTTACCGAGGTTTTGCTGAATTTGATATGAAATATGATGAAAAAACCGATCGTTTTAAAGTATTGGAAATCAATGCTCGTCAAGGAAGAAGTAGTTATTATGTGAGTGCATTAGGAGCAAACTTAGTGAAAACTATGGTGGATGATTTAATTTTTCAAAAAGATATCCCAAAACAAATGTTAACAGAAGAAATACTGCTTAGTTTTGTGCCAAAAGGAATTTTAAAAAAATATATTGAAAATCAAGCATTTCAAAAAAAAGCCCTTCATTTATGGAAAGAAAAAAAGAAAGTATTTCCAATGATTTATAAAAAAGACAAAAATTGGAAACGCTTTTTAATGCTTAGAAAACGTTTATTTCATTATTATAAAGAATATAAAAATAGTTACTGGAGGTCATAAATATGTGCGGAATTGTAGGATTTGTAAGTGACATAAAAAAAGCAGAAAAAGAATCAATTATTAAAAATATGAGCGACCGAATCATCCATAGAGGACCAGATGGGGAAGGTTTTTTTATAGATGAAAAAGTAGCTCTTGCTCACCGAAGACTTTCTATTGTAGATATAAAAGGTGGAGCACAACCCATGTATAATGAAGATAAATCCATTGTGGTTGTTTTTAATGGAGAAATATATAATTATCAAGAATTAAAAAAAGAATTACAACCCAAACATCAATTTAATACCAATTGTGATACAGAAGTTTTAATCCATGGCTATGAAGAATGGGGGATAAAACAACTTTTAAAACGTTTAGTAGGAATGTTTGCTTTTATAATCTATGATCAAAAAAAAGAAACAATAGTCGGGGCAAGAGATCATTTTGGAATCAAACCTTTTTATTATTACCAACATGAAAATGATTTTTTCTTTGCTTCTGAAATTAAAGCTTTTTTAGGACATCCCAATTTTCAGAAAAAAATCAATAAACAGGCTTTAAAAATGTTTTTAATTTTTCAATATTCTATCCATGAAGAAACTTTTTTTCAAAATGTTTATAAATTAAAACCAGGTCATTATTTTGAATATAAAAATAATAAATTAGAAATTAGAAAATATTTTAATATCGATTATCCAAAAGATTTCAAACGTAGCTTTGAACAGACCAAAAAAGAATTAAAAGATATTTTAGAAAAATCGATTGAATATCATAAAACTTCAAGTGATGTAGAAGTAGGGTCTTATTTGTCTGGAGGAGTGGATTCTTCTTATGTAGTAAGTATTGCCAAGCCTGATAAAACTTTTTCAGTTGGTTTTGATTATCAAGGCTTTGATGAATCGATGTATGCTAAAGAATTATCCGATTTATTAAAAATAAAAAATACGAGAAAATTAATTACAGCGGAAGAGTTTTTTGATGCTATTCCAATTGTCCAATATTATACGGATGAACCAGAAGCTAATCTCTCTGCAGTACCACTGTATTACTTATCAAAACTAGCTAGTGAAGAAGTAAAAGTTGTATTATCAGGAGAAGGATCCGATGAAATGTTTGGAGGTTATAATGAATATTATGAACCAAACATATTAAAAATTTACAGTAAAATTCCTTTATTTTTACGCGCAGCTATTCGGAATTTTGTGAAAATTTTTCCACATTTTCCTGGACAAAATACACTCATTCAATATGGACTTCCATTTGATAAACGTTACATTGGACATGGAACTTTAATGGAAGAATGGGAAGCAAATGAAATATTAGCAAGGAATTTAAGAAATAACGACACAATTCGATCTGTATTAAAATCAACTTATGACAAAGTAAAAAAAGAAAATTTACTTACAAAAAAAATGTATATTGACATGCACTATTGGTTGCCACAAGATATTTTATTAAAAGCAGATAAAATGACCATGGCAAATTCTTTAGAGTTAAGAGTTCCTTTATTAGATGTTAATGTATTTCAATATGCAAAAACGATACCTACAAAATACATGGTTCATAAAAAAACTACAAAATATTTATTTCGAAATATTGCGAATGAAACAATTCCAAAGGAATGGTCTACTAGAAGAAAATTAGGTTTTCCAGTTCCTTTTTCTAAATGGATTTTAGAAGAAAAATATTATAATAAAGTAAAAGAAGTATTCGAAAAAAAATATGTAGAGGAATTTTTTGACAAAAAAATAATCAATCAATTATTAGAGGAACACTATAGAAAAAAGAAAAATAATGGACGTAAAATATACAATATTTATACATTTTTGATTTGGTATGAAGTTTACTTTGTTCAAGAATAAATTGCATAAACATTACGTTTTTTTCATAAAATTAAGAAATCGTTATTGACATAATCCAACTATTCTGTTATAGTTGATTATGTCGAAAGACGGGCGTTTAGCTCAGTTGGTTAGAGCATCTGCCTTACAAGCAGAGGGTCTGCGGTTCGAGTCCGTAAACGCCCACCATTTTTTTGCCGACATAGCGTAATTGGTAGCGCAACTGACTTGTAATCAGTAGGTTGGGAGTTCGATTCTCTCTGTCGGCACCACTTAATGGAGGGATAGCGAAGTGGTCAAACGCGGCAGACTGTAAATCTGTTCCTTCGGGTTCCATGGTTCAAATCCATGTCCCTCCACCACTTTTAATTAATCTATTTTGCCCCGTAGCCAAGCGGTAAGGCACAGGACTTTGACTCCTGCATTCCAGTGGTTCGAATCCACTCGGGGCAGCCATTCTTAATTGGTTCGTTAGCTCAGTCGGTAGAGCATTTGACTTTTAATCAAAGGGTCTTGGGTTCGAATCCCAAACGAGCCACCATTAATTTGTTAAAAATCCTCGATAATAATCGGGGTTTTTTGTTGATTTTTTAAATTATATTCCTTATCAAAATCATCATAAAATATATTTTAAAGTTTAATCTACAACTAACAAATGTTGTTTTGCTAATAGATCCCAAATTACTTAGTAAGTATATAACAAATTGAGAAATTAAAACAGAAATTTGATTTTAAAAAATAAAATAAGATAAGATACTTCTTTATCTGTTTAAAAAAAATATTTTTAGCAGTTTTTTATTTTTCTTTTTTTTCTCTAATTAAGATAATTAGAATAACCAATACTACAAGATATTCCATTTGTATTTCTTTCTATCATACTACTCAACTCCAATAATTTAGAAAAGAAGTATCCTAAAATAGGGTAGCATAAAAAATAATATCATGAATGTTTCGAGCACTATATGTTTAAAAAAGTGTCTGAAAAACAATTTATGTATTCTTTTTTTGATGATAATGAAAGTATAGACCAATTATTCAATATATTGGAACATAGTTAGACTATGTATAGGAAGAAAAATAAAAAAATAAAATTAAGTTTAATAAATGAAATGATTCCATTAATAATTTAATAATTATTTATCATTATACTTAATAAACAAAAAGTGTAAGATTTACAAATTTTTATCTATAGAATGAATTAAGTCAAAAAACAAATTATTTTAATTTATTTATAATAATCTTAAATAATAAATATTATAAAAATGTAAATATCTCATATTAATCCAATATGTGTTATAATTTAAAAGACGAGGTAATTATGAAGAAAATATTAATTTATAGTCAAGAAAAAAATAATGTAAATATATTAGATTCCATAATAACTTATATGATAAGCAAGATATATAGATGGAGAAATCATACAAGTAGATGGAAGTTTAAAAATTCATAGTTAAATATAAACACTTTTTTATAAAAGACGTTAGATATAAAATAAAGTTTAGTAAAACATAGTTTTTTGAAAAATGGTAATAATTAGTAATAAATTGACTTGCAAAATCATAAAATTTATGATACCATGTTGCAACGAGAAAAGGGGTTAGTAATGCAAATAATAAAAATTAATGATTTAAATGAATATTTAAAACCAAATGCGGAATATCCATCTAAGATAATTGAAATGAAAAAAGGTATTGAACAAATTCTTCAGCGTTATGCACCAACAATTAATATTGAATTAGATATGAAATTAAATTTAATTGTTGATGGAGATGATTACGGGATTTGCTTTGATGAAATGGCTTTATTAGAACCATTGAAAAAATTATTAGGAATTAATCCAGTAGAATCTGCAATCGGAGATAATAAAAAAGAATTGATTTTAGGAAGTATCCCAGCACGAATCTCAGAACTGAAAAAAACACAAATGATTGAACAATTGACTTATCAATTTCCGGCATTACATGATCGTTTTTTACGATATGAACAAACAGTAAAACAGACAAAAGAGATTGAAGAATATTATAGTCGGATAAAACCAGTAGAAAAAGCAATGATGTTAAAAAAGAAAAATATGTACCAACTAGGTAAAAATTATTATGATATTCATCAACACAATTGCAAAGTCGCTTCAGCATTTGGGTTACCATTATTTATATCAGTTTATGCTTCTGAAATAGAGCAATTACATAATTCTATTGAGTTTATTTTAGAAAAAATGCCACAATGGATCGTAAC
>CAOKKL010000049.1 GCA_948469065.1 uncultured Mycoplasmatota bacterium
TAAAACGATTTCTTGATTTTTATTTTCAATCGTTCCTCTTTTTAAATTAATAATTAAATCATGATATTTTAATTGATTATGAAAAACTACACTTCTTTTTAAAATTGCTTCGATACGTAGTAAAAGTATAGTAGGATTATATGGTTTTACAATATAATCATCTGCTCCATAACTCATAGATAATACCTCATCACTTTCATTACTTCTACTAGTTACCATAATAATAGGTAAATTACTTTCTTTTCGAATTTCTTGTAAAATCATTTCTCCATTTTGTCCTGGAAGATTTATATCCAATAAAATCATATCTGGCTCATAAGTTATGATATCATTCATAATATTATCAAAATATTCTAAAATAATGGTATGATATCCTGCATTATTTAACATTTCTTGTAATTCTATTTGAATACTTTTATCATCTTCAATGATTAATATTGACTTCATAACTTCACCACAATTCTTAAATATTATAACATAGACAAACGAAATAATAATTTTATTATATTATAAACCATTATTTTTTTAAAAAAATCAATAAAAATACTTGTTATTAAATTATTTAAAATATTGTTTAATATATAAAAAATATAATAACTATTATCTAGTGTTTTTTTATCAAAAACGATGATTCTCTTGGAAGATAAATTTTATTTTAGAAAGTCTCAAAAGGTTGTCTCATGTAATTTATAGATTATAATACTCTAATTAAAAACTATTTATAAACTATCCAACTTTTGGAGTTCAGTTCAATTTATCTCTTTTTATATATTAACTATAGACTATTTTTTATTAACTTTCCAATAGCCATTTTTATTAGCACCTATTCTTTCTATGTATTTTTCATCGATTAAGGTTTTAAAATTCCTTATAATTGTTCTTTTATTAACATCCAATAGTCTAGCAAGTTCTTCTTGTGTAATACTAGGATTATCAATAATTAAATTCATAATGGAATTTTGAAGTTTATTAAAACTTTTATACTTTTCTTCTTTTAATGGTTCATTTTTGAATTTATTTTTACTAAACGGCACTGTTACACGAATATGATTAGGATAAAATTTAAATATTTCTTTATCATATGTTTTCAATACTCTTTGGATACCAGTACCTAATTGTTCGACAAAATTTAGGTCTCTAAAAATTCTCATTAATTCAGGATTTCTAGGATTAGAAAATCCTTCTAAAAATTCTTCTTGTGATACACCTTCTTGAATTCCACCATTAGATGAAATAACTAATTTTTCATCAAACATCTCAAATTTTGGTGAATATCCATGACACCAATCATTATGAACTAAAGCATTTGTTATTAACTCTTTTACAGCATTATAATCATACATTTTAATTTCTTTTCTAGTCGGTGTTTCAATTTTTGTATAAGTTTTATTTTCTAACATAATTTTGTTTAAAATATTGTTTGTTATTTTTATGAGTGAGCAAAAACCAAAATCTTCATTTTCTATTAAATTATAAACATCATCTCCATCATACTTTGCAAACTGAACAGATAAATTATTATTATCAGCAAGTAAATAAGCTATATAATTAAATTTATTGTTATCATCATATAAATCTAGTTTTTTTAAAAAATTATCATTTATTTCATAACCATTTTCTTGATAATAAATTTTTAATGTTTTAAATTCTAAATCTTGTTTAGGAGATTTTATATTTTTTAAAGAATTTCTTGTTCTTTTAGAAAATAAATTAAGAATTGTCTCATTATTCATACTTTCAACAGAGGAACCAACTCTAATAAAACAACTATCTGGAGTCATTCCCATTCCACGTAAATAATAAGGTCTTTCATTCCCTTTTGCAACAATTATTTGTATATATTTTTTTCCATTTTTTTCATTTATAGCTACATCAAACAAACCTAAAGTTGATGGCATAATATTATCTTTTATTCTATCTTTTATGGTTCTTTGCAATAAATCTAAATTACCTAGATTTGCATTTATATTTCCTTTATCATCAACACCAATAAATATATTTCCACCATCTGTATTTAAAAAGGCAATAACTTCTTTTTCTAGTGTATCAGTAAGTTCTTTTATCTTCTAATAGTTCTATCATTAAATTTTACCTCCAATGTAATCGTAACATAATGTCACTACAAATGTCACTACAAATGTCACTACAAATTAAAAAGCATAGAATTTAATCTACACTCAATTTTAGTCCTGATTCTCTATTTCTAATTCAATATTATTTATTTTATAAACTTCATCATTTTGGCTCATTTTTAAACTTTGAATAGTTAATGTTGCCTTGAAATCTTTAATAGATTTATTTATAGCATCAGCTAATTCCTCATTTACACTTAATTCAAAATGCTTAATTGGAGTTTTAAGTGAAACATTATTATTTGTCTTTTCTCCTCTAGCTTGACTAATTATATCAATCATAATATCACCATTTTTTATTTCATTGCTAAAGTCAAAATTTAGCGGATCTATTTGTGTTAAATGAATTGATTTGTTATCATGATATAATTCTTGATAAATTTCTTCTGTAATAAATGGGAAGAAAATACTGAAATCTTGAAGTAATTTATATAATAATGTATAAACTGTCTTTTGTCCTGAATATCTTGGAACTTCTCCAAACTCTTCAAGTCTATATAATCTATGTTTAACAATTTCAATATAGTTATCACAGAAATTCCAAAAGAATTTTTCGAGAGTATTTAATGCTAGTCCAACTTCATAATCATCAAGATACTTTATAAATCCTGATTCCATTTCTTGATATTTGCCCAATATCCATTTATCAATATATTCATAAGTCTCAAATTCTTTTTCTTCATAATCTGCTAAGTGCATCTCTATGAACTTTGCAACATTCCATAATTTATTTACTAATTTACGTCCTCTAAGGAGGGTTTCTTCACTATAATTAATATCTGTTCCAAGTCTTCCAGAACCAGCCCAATAACGAACTACATCAGCAGAATATTCGTTAATAATATCTAGAGGCTCTACTTTGCTATTTCCCTTGCTTTTACTTATTTTATTGCCATCAGATGCTTTAGCAAATCCAGAAATCATAACATTATCCCAAGGACGCATGCCAAAGTGATAAAAACTTTTAACAATAGTGTAAAAATCCCAAGTTCTAATTATTTCTGAAGCATTTGTTCTAAGACTCATGGGTTTTAAGAATGATTCAAAATTCTCTTCTTCACCATATCTCATATTAATTAATGGTGTTACAGATGATGTTGCCCATGTATCCATTACATCGGTTTCTGGAATAAATTCGGTGCATCCACATTTACAAGAATCGATATGAGGTTTATCTACTAATGGATTAACTGGTAAATCCATAACCCTCGCAAATACTGGTTCACCGCAGGTCTTACAATACCAAACTGGGAATGGTACACCAAAATATCTTTGTCTTGAGATACACCAATCCCACATAATATTATTTACCCATTCATCATATCTATTTCTCATATGAGTTGGATACCATTTAATTTCTTCACCAATCTTTAAAAAATCCTTTTTATGAGAAGTTGTATCAATAAACCATTGATTCATTACCGCATATTCTACTTCTTTGCCACATCTTTCATGTGTTTGTACCTCATGCTCTAATTCTTTAATTTTAACGACATATCCACCGTCAGTCAAATCTTCTATGATCTGTTTTCTAGCTTCTTTAATTTTTAATCCACCATAATTTGGAACTTCATCGATAATTTTACCATTATCCGTAAAAATATATTTAAGTGGCAAATTATATTTTTTCCACCATTCTATATCTGTTTGATCTCCAAAAGTACAACACATAACTACTCCTGTACCTTTATCTATTGCTACTTTTTCATCTGCCATAATTGGTACTTCTACATTTATTATTGGAACATGAGCAGTTTTACCAATTAAATGATTATGTACTTCATCACTAGGATTTACAAAAACACATACTATGGCAGGTAATAATTCTGGTCTTGTAGTTGCTATTGTAAATTCTTCACTCGTTTCTACAGTCTTAAAATTAATATAATTAAATGTTGTCTGAATTGTCTTTGTTTCAAGTTCAGCTTGTGCTATTGAAGTTAAACATTCATTACACCAAAGTGCTGGACTTTCTTTATGGTAACAATGTCCTTTGTTAATTAAATCCAAAAATGATGATTGACTAATTTTTATTGTAGATGGACTAACTGTTTTATAATGAATATTCCAATCTGTGCTAACCCCCATCTTACTAAATAGTTCTTGGAATTCTGCTTCATACTTATCTGTTGTTTCATAACATAATTTTGAAAATTCTTCTCTACCTATTTCATGAGCCTTTTTTCCTTGCTCTTTTTCAACTAATCTTTCACTTGGTAAACCATTATCATCAAATCCAAATGGATAAAAAATATTGAATCCTCGGAGTCTTTTATATCTTGCTATCATCTCAGTTTGAGAATATGAAAATATATGTCCTATATGAATTTTTCCATTTACAGTTGGTGGTGGTGTATCAATTGAAAACACTTTTCTTTGATCTGGTTTAAATTCATAAATTTTATTCTCTTTCCAATAATTTAACCATTTTTCTTCTTTTTCTTGTGCATTATATTTTTTATCTAGCATATTTCAATTCCTTTCTAAATAAAAAAGTGATACCACAAAGGACGACTTTTGCCGTGGTACCACCTTACTTTTACTCTGTTTGATAACGCAGTAACCTGCGAATGAAAACTCCCTAGCAACCTTCCAAAAACTTCCTTGTTTGATTTCAGCATTTTCAAACTCTCTTTTAAAATTCGTTTTTTGTACTCCTCTAGTTCTTCGTTTCTTAAAATTATTTTACAATAATTTTTTCGGTTAATCAATAAGCATTTTGATAATTTAAAAATAAGTGAATTTCATCATCAATTTTTCTTTTTATTTGTTTCTCACATGTTTGTTCTAGTATTTTTAAATAGGGTTCTAACAAATGATTTTCTTTTATTAGTTGAAAAGACTCTTTGAAATTCAAATCAAATATATAAGCAATGTAATAACAAATCTCATCTGGAAAAGTAATTACATCTTTGGCATTTAACAAATGATGTTTCATAAATTGCTTTTTTATGTTTGGAGAAAGATTTCCATATGTTTTTTCTTTACCAAAAGAATCAAATTGATAACTTTCCTCTATTACAGCCAACTTATCTGCATCTCTAATCAATTTTGCTAATAATGAAGCAAAAATATCTTTCGTCGGTTCCATTTCTAATTTATTATGATTATAGATTGCATAAGAAAGAGCTTTTTCTTCTTCTAAGGTTATTTTATTTTTAGAAAACCATTGATTTTCTTTTAATAAAGAAACACTTTCTTTTCCATGATCAAACTTTGTTTTTATATCATTATAATTTTGATATTTTGTTAATTGGGAGAATCTTCCTAAATCATGAAATATTGCCACTACTTTCGCAAATTCTTTTTCTTTTGGAGTTAACTCTAATTTATTTATGATAACGTTCATCCATTTTAACACTCGATAAGTATGAAAATATCTATAACTATAAGTTGATTTCATATCCAATTCTTTTTTAATTTCATAATCCTTACAAAAATTTTCAAAAAAAGAAATTGCACTTTGTTCCATATGTTACTCCTTATTACGAAATTTTAATTGTATCTATGATTTGATTATTTAAAATAATATCGATATTTCCCTCCAAATTTATTTTGGATATAATTTGATCGGTACTTTGAATTAATATAGGTTCCATTAATTTTTTTCGATTATTTAAATCAATCACAGTAAAATAATTATTTTTATCTAACTGATTTAAGTATTTTCCAGTAAAAGATAATTTTGAATAAGTATCTTCTTCTAACATATTCAAATTATTATAATTAACTAATTGGTATTCATTTCCTTTTTTTACAATAATATTTTGACCATTGTACGATACAATTTCATTTGTAATAGAAGCTGTTAAAATAGCACCATTAAAATCCATCAAATACCAAGATCCATCTTTATAAGTCGCCATTAAATCATTCATAATTTTTTGTTCATCTTCATTTACAAAATTGGCAATACCTATAAAATCATAATCGAATGCAATGGTTATTTTAGGGTCATTTTCCAAACTTAAAATACCATATTTTCCATTTTTATCTGTTACAATATACATATCATTTTCTATACCAATCCCATAATTTTTAACAGCTTGATAAGTTGTCATTACTCTTTCATTTTTTATATCATAAAATAATACTTTTTGTTCCTCTTTATTTTCATTATCGATTAAAAAGGCATATTTATCTTTAATCGGTTCAATGATATCCTTTTGCGGTTTATAATAATCTAATGAATATTTCGAATCCACCAAAGCATTTTTGGCAAGACCACAATGTTCATTTTGACAAGGATACGTTCCCAGTAATTGATCTTCTTTATCATAAAAATATAGTTTTCCAGCATGATAGAATTCATGGTTAGGATTACTATCTATATTTTGATTCGATTTTTCTTGCATAACATGTAAAAGAAAAGAACTTATACTAAGTGGTAAAAAAATAATTAAAAGAATTATAATTGTGATAAAAACCCCTTTTCTATTCGTTTGTGGTTGCATTTTCTTCTCCTTCCTTCAATTGAATTACAATTTGAGATTCATATTCGTTTTTATTTCCAACTTTTACATAAGCTTTCGTACCATTAATAGTAACAGAATAAGCAAGAATCCCTTCTCCATAATAATTGGTTTGTTTTAAAGAAACGGGTTCTCCTAAAGCTTTTTTGGGATTATTATAAGCATAAAATGTTAATTGTTTATCTTTTACTAACCCAAAATAATTTTGATACAAAGAAATATAATCCGCACCAGAATCAATTAGTCGTTTTCCAGAATTCATTTGATATAAATAATATTTAGAACTATTATCTTGGACCGTTAAATATCCAGCATCGACATTGAAGTTTCTAATTTTATTAGGTACCGTTTCTGATATCATATTTCCAGCATGATCCATTAATTGATAACCACTTTCATTATGAACGATATAATATAGCTCGATACGTTCAATATGATCAAAATCAAAACCTTTGACTCCTTCTACACTATTTTGATTCATTCTTATAATGCCCACTTTTCCATTTTTATTTTCCGCAATAATATGAGTATTGTTTGCATTAACAAAGCTCAATTCATGGGATTTGGTATAAGCTCCAGCGTCTAAACTTTTATATTTTGATTTTGTAGCATTTTCCTTGAAATCATATAAAACAATATTTGGCTCATTTTCTGGATTTCTACTATCCATAATAAATGCGTATCTTCCATTATAAATTGGTAATACTCCTAAATTTCCAGCTTGAGTTGGTTCTAAATCATTATCTTGAAAATAAGATTCATAAGCTGGAAAACAATTGGATAATGAAGTGATATCATCACCAATACTATTTTTA
>CAOKKL010000050.1 GCA_948469065.1 uncultured Mycoplasmatota bacterium
AAGAATCAATCAAATAGATTAATAATTTCTATAAGATTGATTATACGAGGAATGTATATTATGTTTAATAAAGAACGCTGTTGCCAAGAAAATAAAATGAACGCAACTGCAAATTTTGAAGGTATGGAAATGAATATGAATATGGATGCTTCAATGATGCAAATGCCAAATTGTTGTCCAAGTTGTCCAATGGATCCTTGCATGTCAACAATGTGTCCTCCAATTTATGAATGCCCTCAAGAAAGAGTATGTCATCGTACTATCAACTATGAAGTTCCACATATGATTCCATGTCATACTAGAATGATTAATCATCATGTTTATCATCACAGTTATACACCATGCTTCTCTTATTCAGAAGAAGATGAATATTCAAACGTATATCAAAATCGTTGCTGCTAAGAATCCAATTTGGATTCTTTTATCATTTAAAAAATCCTAATTTGAGATGAAGAGAAAATCGTGATAAAATAAAATTGGTGATAAAATGAACTTTTTAAAAAAGCAAGAAAATTGGATTCAAACCATTTTAAAACAAAATGGATATGAAGTAGAGAATGTAATTTTAATTCCATCTGGAAAGCCAGAATTTGGAGAATTTCAATATAATGGGATTATGGCATTAGCCAAAAAAAATCAAGAAAATCCCCAAGAACTAGCTAAGAAAATAGCAGAGCAATTAAAACAGAATGAAAATTTTGAAAAGGTATCTGTTGCGGGTCCTGGGTTTATCAATCTTACCTTTTCTTGTTCTTCTTTATTAAAATATAGTGAAGAATTATTATTAGAAGAAAATTGGTTTGAAAAAAAAGAATCAAAAAAAATTATAATTGATTATGGTGGACCGAATGTCGCTAAAATTTTACATGTTGGGCATTTGAGAAGCGCCAACATTGGAGAAGCTTTAAAAAGATTAGCCAAATGTTTAGGACATGATGTCATTGGAGATGTTCATCTAGGAGATTATGGACTTCAAATGGGAATGGTAATGTTAGAAATACAAACAAGATATCCAAATCTTTCTTGCTTTCAAGCAGATTATCAAAAAGAAAAAGTAGAGGATTTGCCTATAACCAATAATGATTTAATAGAACTTTATCCAATTGCTAGTAAAAAAGCTAAAGAAGATGAAAAAGTGATGGAACAGGCAAGAAACATTACATATTTGTTACAACAAAATCATCCAGGTTACAAAGCACTATGGCGTTCCATTATGGATATTTCATTACAAGACATGAAAGAAGTTTATGAAAAATTATCGGTAAGTTTTGATCTTTGGCAAGGTGAAAGCGATGCAGAAAAAATTATTCCGGAAATGATGGAGTACTTAAATCAAAAGAATATAATAAAAGAAAGTGAAGGAGCAAAAATTATTGATGTAGCCCTTGATACAGACAAACTAGCAGTCCCACCATTACTATTAATTAAATCGAATCATACAGTTTCCTATGAAACAACCGATTTAGCAACGATATGGGAACGAAAAAAAATCTATAATCCTGATGAAATTTGGTATGTAGTTGATAAAAGACAAGAACTTCATTTTACTCAAGTATTTCGTGCTTCTAAAAAAGCTGATATCTTAAATGATTCTACAAAATTAGAATTTATCGGCTTTGGAACAATGAATGGAAAAGATGGAAAACCATTTAAAACACGAGATGGGGGAGTTATGTCACTACGAAATTTATTAGAATTGGTTAAGGAAGAAACAAAAAAGAATATGATCGACTCGATTAAAGGCGAAGAACGAGAGAAAATTTCAGAAGTAATTGCCATAGGCACTATAAAATTTGCCGATTTTTTATCGCATCGTTCGACGGATTATATTTTTGATCCAGAAAAATTTTGTGATGCAAATGGAAAAACCGGTCCATTTATTTTATATAGTACGATAAGAATGCGATCATTAATCGAAAAAGCAGGAAATAAAGAAGTTCATTTTACAAAATTAAAAGGAACAAGTGATAAAAAAGTTTTATTACAAATATTAAATTTTCAAAAAGTATTAGAAAATTCTTTTTCATCAAAATCATTACATGAAATAACCGATTATCTTTATCATTTAAATAATATATACAATAATTTTTATTCAGAAAATCGAATTTTAACGGAAAATGATGAAGCACTTCAAAATACATGGATTGCTCTTACCAAACTTGTTTTTAAAATGAATCAAACATTATTACAAATTTTAGCAATTGAAATTCCAAATCGGATGTAGGTGTATAAACATGGAAAAAATTAAATTAAAAACAATATTAAATCATACATTTTGGATGGATGGTTGTACGAGTAATGATTACCTTTCTGTTTTATCTGCAGGTTATATTATTACTCCCGATGGTTGTTGTATTATTATCCCAGATGGCAAAGATCATGAAGATATTTATAGTACTTATCTTTATCAATATTTAGAAACTAATTATCAGTTTTATCAAGCAACCGAAGGAATTCAAGTGTTAACAAAAGAACCTTGTTCTTGTGTAGTATATAATGGAATACGTCCTACGGATTTAAAACAAGTTTATCAAGAAAATACAAATGCCGTTGGATATGGAATATTTTTCTTACCAATGACAAATAATTTAACGAAAGAACAAAAAATAGCTTGTCAAAAATTATTAGATTCAAATCGTTCCATATTTGGTAATCGTGAAAAATTAAATTTATCTTTTGGATCCATAAGTGGAAATGAAATTTCCAGAAAAGAATTTGAAAATAAGATTGCAACACAATTTCAAAAGTTAGGTTAACAGGTAATTATTTTCGTACAAAATTTGCTTTTTATGATATACTTATTTCAGTAAAGGTGATTGTCATGAAAAAGAAAAACGGATATACCATAGCAGAATTATTAGTAGTGATTGGAGTTGTTGGTGTAATTGCACTCATTGCAATGATTCGAATTAGTTTTGCGTTTGAAGAAATCAATAATAAAGAAGAAATAGAACAACGAAATCATCATTTAGTAGAACAAGCAAGTGTATCTTATGCAAAAAGTAAAAAAGAAGATTTTGCCAAAGAAGAAGAAACTTATATTTATGCGAAAGAAGTAGCTACTGCAGGATTTTTATTCGAAAAAGAAGAATATAATGTCATGAAAGTGAAAATTGTATATGATGAAAACAACGATAAATTTCATGCCGAAATTGTGAAATAATGGCTATAACTAAAACAGATTTTATTGAATTTTCAAGATGTCCTAGATTTGTTGCATTAGAAAATATAAAAAAAGAAAAACTAGATGCCGATGTGACAATTGAAGAATATCGTGAAAAAGAGTATCGAAATGCCTTAGAAGAACTTTTATCTTCAATGTATGAAACAGATGAAAATAATGGAACACCAAAAAATCAAATTGATGTCAAAAACAAACAATTAGAAGCGATGATGGATTATTATAAAAAAGTAGAAGAAGAAGCTGGAAAAAGTGTTCAAAAAATATTTTCTGGAAAAACCATCTATGCAAAAGAAACGAAAAATCAAGAGAGCTTTGATTTTTCTTATCGTGGGTTGAAATTTTTATGTTATGTAGACATATACAATGAACAAGAAAAAGAAATTAATATTATAGAAGTAAAAGCAACAACAAGTAAAAAGTATATAGAATTAAAAGGTGGATATCCAAAAGCAGAAAAATTTTCTATTTTTCAAAAAAAAGGTCACATTTATAAATTAAAAGATGAAATAAAAAATTATCCATTAGAAAGTGAAATGCCAAGAAATGTGTATGAAAATCAACGAGAAAAATTGTTTTGTCGCGAGAAAATTGGATCTTACATTTATGATTTAGCAGTGCAACGTTTTATAATAGAAGGAGAATATAGATCTTCTAAAAATGAAGAAAAATTAAATAACATTCATTATTTTTTAGCAGTTTTAAATCATGAATATATATTTGATGGTACTTATGAACAAAACGAACCATGTTATCATCAAGATCAAAATGGAAATAATTTAATTGTCTTTCTAGATATGGATGAAATCACCAAAGAAATGCAGAAAAAAATATATGAAGACGCAGATAAAATTTATGAAAATTTAAAAAATAGTAATGCTTCGGCCTGTCCACTAGGAAGTTATTGTGCTATGAAAAAACAGACAGAATGTAAATATTTTCGTCCCATATGTGGAAGTATGATTCCTAAAAAAAATTCTTCTTTAACTTATTTTCATAATGGAAGGGGATTTAAAGATGAAGATGGAATTTATCATAAAGGACTGCAATTAATCAATGAAGGATATTTTGATTTATTAGATATTCCCGAATCATGGATTCAAAATGAAAATCATCGAATTCAAAGAAATTGTTATCAAAAAAAAGAAATTTATATAAATAAAGAAAAAATAAAAAAAGGATTAGACTCCTTAGAATATCCTATTTACCATTTGGACTTTGAAACATTTCCTTGTCCAGTTCCTCGATTTAAAGGAGAAAGTCCTTTTACGCAGTCTCCATTTGAATTTAGTTTGCATATTGAAAGAGAACCAGGCATCTGTGATTTTAAAAAAGATAATATCATTTTTTTAGCAAAAACAATGCAAGATGAAAGAGAAGAATTAATAAAAACTTTATTAAATTATATCGATGTAGATAAAGGAACTTTATTTGCTCAAAATGTTGCTTTTGAAAAAGGAAGAATTAAAGAATTGGCACAATGCTTTCCAAAATATAAAAAAAGATTAATGAAATTGTATGATCGAGGATTTGACTTACTTTGGATAATTAACAATAATCAAAAATTGTATGAAAGCTTGGGATTTCAGAAAGAGGCAAAAACTGTGAATTATTATCATAAAGACTTAAGTGGTTCTTATTCTATTAAAAAAACATTACCAATTTTCTCAAATCTTTCGTATGAAAATTTAGAAGTAAAAAATGGAACCGAAGCAATCATAGAATATGCAAGTTATAACAAAATGTCCAAAGAAGAACGAAAATTAAAACAAGAAGCTTTAAAAATTTATTGTAGGCAAGATACTTGGGCAATGTTTGAAATTTTGAGTGCTTTACGACAATTGTCAATTGATTGTCTAAAAATGGTATAAATGTTGTATGATTTACACAATGTTTAGTATGATATTAATGTAAAGGATGTGAGGGACATGTTATATCCATCAATTGATAAACTTCTAAACATTGTTGACTCGAAATACATGCTAGTGCATATTGCAAGTAGAAGAGCAAAACAAATGCTAGAAAATAATCATTATCAAATGAATGAAAAGGATTATGAAAACAAAAAACCATTAGGAAAAGCATTAGAGGAAGTAGAAAAAGGACTTATAACTGTGGAAAGTAAATAATCTTTTTAAAAAAAGAAAAATCGTTTTCCAAAATATAAATAAAAAAACGATTGACGAAATGAAGCAAGATATGTTATGATAATCTTGTTCTTTTGGGGAATTAGCTCAGCTGGCTAGAGCACCACGTTTGCACCGTGGGGGTCAAGGGTTCGAATCCCTTATTCTCCACCAAATTAACATTAAGACTCATATTTATATGAGTTTTTTTCTTGTTTAAATCATTCAAACTATTGGTATTAAAAATATTGTTAATTTCATTTACCATTAATGTTGCAATACTATGTCTTCCAAATTCATGATGAGTTAAGTGTTATACTTTGCGGCCCAATCTTTTCTCTAGCAATTCATAATAATAATCTAGTTTTCTTGTCATAGTAGTATAAGAAAAAGGTTTCTTACCATCAAAAATATACCAAGTTTTTGGATCAAATCCTACAAACTGTGAATAATAACTATATAATTTTAATAAAAGTTGTCTAGATTCTTCATTAACTGGTATTCTTCTTTTAATACCATTTTTTGTTTTTGTAGTTTTTGCTCCACCTTTTAATGTTTTATAAGTAATAGAATTATATATATCTATTTCCCAGACATTCATATCTATTCAGTTCCATACCAATGCACGTTGTTCACCTACACGAAGACCATGCCAAAAAGTAAAATTAAAAAGTGCCATATCTTGCAAATTATTAACTATACTTTCAAATTCTTGAAATTCTTCTTTTGTCTGAATCTTATATTATTTTGAAAAAAGAATTGATGCCTTATATAACAACTTGTATAAAACCAATTCAAGACATGATTACAAAAAATTAGCAAATAAGATTAAAGAGATTTCTCTAAATTCTTATCCAGGAGTAGATAAAAATCATTCAGATGTAAAAAAATTATCAGATATGGCAAGTTTTTTACAAGAAAACATTAAGACAATAAATGAGTTAAAAGACAAGATAATTGAAACAGCAAAACAATCACCTTACTTTGATATTATTAATTCATTTTATGATATTGTAGAAGTACTAACAACTGTATTACTTGGAGATCTTGGGGATATTACAAGATTTGATAATCATAAACAACTAATTGCTTTTTGTGGGTTAGATCCAACAATAATACAATCAGGGAAAAGTATTAATGTTCATGGAACAATCTTAAAACGCGGAAATAAATATGCAAGATGGATTTTATTTAATATAAGTCAAATGGTAGTTAAATTACTATAATACACGAAAATTTTAAAAATTACCTATTTTCGTGATTTTAGTCGTGGTATAATATTTTTATAAATTTGATATTTACAAAACTTAGATAGTCAATTTGGAAGGAAGATGGAATTATGAATAACGAAGTAAAAAAAGTTATTGAAAAATTTAAAAAAGTAAAAAACATATTAAAAGATTTTTCTACTAAAGATGAAGCAATAGAGTATCTTGTTGATGAAACAAAACTATCAAAAGAAGAATGTTCTGCTGCATACGACATTATTATGAAAATTGAAGATTAAATTACAGTTTAAAAGTGAGGTAAGAAATGAAAGTACACATACTAAATAAACCTATTCTATATAGTTTTATAATATTTATGATATGTTTAGTAATAAGAATTGTAGAATACTTTATAATAAAGCTGATACAACTTTTATTTCTGAAAACTTTATTCACACGATTTAATTTTTCATTAAGAAGTTTTGCTTTTAATACGGAGTTTTAT
>CAOKKL010000051.1 GCA_948469065.1 uncultured Mycoplasmatota bacterium
GAAGGAGAAATCATTCCAGAAAGTAATATAGAGAGTTATTTTGTATGGATACCAAAATATCGATATAAATTATGGGATTTTGGAAACTATGAAGGACCGACAAGTATAAATACAAACAAAGTACATGATATTGAAGTTATCTTTGGAGAATATGATACTGTGGATGAAAAGAGTGGTGAATGTAAAACACCAGGAGTAAGTGGAGAAAGCGGAAACTGTAGGGTAGGAGATTATATGACTCACCCAGCCTTCCAAGCCTTTGGAACCAAAGGATTATGGGTAGGAAAGTTTGAAACTGGATACAAAGGAGCTGCTAGTATAAATGAAGCTCATCAAAATATAAATAATTCTGAAAAAGTAGAAATCAAACCAAATGTCTATTCTTGGATAAATATAAGTGTTACCAATGCCCATTTAAATAGTTACAATTATAAAAGAGAATACGATAGTCACATGATGAAGAACACAGAATGGGGAGCCGTTTCGTACTTACAACATAGTATTTATGGAAGTAGAAGTAGTGTAAGGATAAATAATAACAGTAATTATATTACTGGATATAGTGCAGTAAATGAACCAACTTGTGGAGAAACTGGGGATAATCGTGATTGCAACAAACAAGAAGGAACCTCATTAAATGTAGATGGAACGTATACGAAGAGATACAATAGTGAAGTAGGATACTTCGCAAGTACCACTGGCAATATAAGTGGAGTATATGATATGAGTGGTGGTGCTTGGGAATATATGATGGGAGTGAGTCTTCATACGAGTGGACAACCGTGTGTAGGAAAAGACGCTAATGAAACAAGTGGTTTTTCCGGACCATATTGTTATACAAGTGGAACGGCTACAGGAATACCATTTCCAGAATCAAAATATTATGATACTTATACATATAGTACAAATGCTGAAGAATATAAACGTAGAATTTTAGGAGATGCCACAGGAGAAATGGGTCCTTTTGAAAGATCCGGTTTTGGAGCATATATTAGAATTGTTAACTCATGGTATTCTGATGGAGAAATATTTATAAATAATTATTTTCCTTGGTTTGCACGAGGTGGTGCATTTTATGATGGTACGATTGCCGGAATTTTTGCTTTTGGTTGGAATCGTGGTAGTAATCATGGGGCAATTGGTTATCGAATCGTGCTAGCTCTTTAGATTAGTAAATTAGATAAAAGAGAAGAGTCTTTAAACTGTTTTGAATAAAATCTATTTTTTTTGAGATTCTTTTCTTTCAATTTTAGTTGAGTAATTTCATAATTTTTATAATTTTTTTTCGCCTATTATACCATTTTATGTTACTATTATAATGAGAGTGATTGTATGAAAATAATAAAAGAGCATAGGTATAGTATTTTAGGAATTTTAGCTATAACTTTTATTCTGATGAGTCCTTTAATTTTAAATTCTTACCATCAAAATGATGATAGTGTTTATCATTTTGCTAATGTATTAAGTTTGAAATCAAGTATGCAAACTCATGGAATCTTTGCTTCTCCTATTTTACCAGATTTGGCTCATAATTTTGGTTATGCTTCTCATTTGCTTTATCCACCGCTAGCTCATACTTTTACTGCGTTTTTGGCTTATGTATTTGATTTTTTATCAATTACAAGTATTTTTAAAATTGTTCATATATTCGTTTTATTTTGTGCTGGAGTTTCAATGTATCAACTTGCTTATCAATTTACAAAAAGTAAAAAAATTGCTTTTTTTTCTAGTGCTTTATATATGTCTTTTCCATATCAACTCACTCAAACTTATGTTAGAGATTCTTTAGGAGAAAGTTTTGTATTTATCTTTGTACCCATGATTTTGTCAAGCTTTTTGGCCTTATTTCAAAATAATAAAAAATTATTTTATCCGCTTTTTGTCTTCGGATATGTAGGTGGAATACTATCTCATTTTACGGTTATGATTTTTGTAACGATGATGATGATGATTTTTCTTTTCCTTTATCGTAAAAAAGTATTTCAAAAAGAATTTTTAAAACCTTTTTTGATTTCTTGTGGTTTTGTTTTAGGTCTTAGTTTATTTTATTTAGCTCCTATGATTGAATATAAACTAAAAGGTGGAATCGCTGTTTTTCTTCCAAATTTAATGAGTAGTGGCGTATATTATTTTTCTCTGTGGCCTTGGCAGTATTTTCCTTTTTCTTATTCATCAAAAGATGTAGATTTTTATTTTACAACGATAAGTATTATTTTACTTTTTCTCACCATTTTAAAAAGAAAAGAAATTCGTTATCCAGAATATACCAAAGGAATTGTTGCAATATTTTTAGTTAGCATGTTTTTAACTTCAAAACTGTTTTATTGGGATATCTTACCAAGTATTACTTATATGATTCAATTTCCATGGCGTTTATGTCTTTTCTTAGGAATCGGCATTTCTTTAATTGCTCCACTTATTTTTCTAAAGTGGAAAGAAAAAAAGATTTATTTTGTTTCCCTTTTTTTACTTATTAGTCTTAGCGTCTTAGCGATTCATTATCGCAATGACAGTATTTTGAACAAATCTTATAATGAGTTTATGACGGAGGGAGCAGCAATGGGGTGGCAGCATGAATATTTACCAGAAAATGCTTTAAACCATGAAGATTATTATAATAATCGTAATGCAAATATTTTAGCAAAAGATGGCGATAGTGCAGTAATTCTTTCTAATCAAGTTCCCAATCTTGTTTTTGAAGCAAAAGAAAATTCTACTTTAGAGTTACCTAGATTTTATTATATCGGATATGAGCTTTTAGATGATGAAAATAAAAGTATTCCAATTTATGAGAATGAAATGGGAATGATTGAAGTAAGAATACCAAAAAATGGAATCTATTCTCTTCATTATCCGGGGACTAAGGTACAAAAAGTTAGTAATGTTATCACAATTATTAGTATTTTCTCTTTTTTGTTCTTTTCTTTTTTCTTAATCTTTCAAAGTGAAAAATCAAAATAGTTTTGTTTTCTACCATTTTTACGAAAGATAAAAAATATTTTCAAAATGTATCATTTATCAAAGAAAAAAGTCAATTTTTATCTTATTTTATGGGAAATGTGACGAAATTGTCATTGCATTTTTCTAATATTTTGTATATAATGTAACTGTACTAACACAAGTAGTACGAGTATATAATGAAAAAGAGGGGGATTTCATGATAGCAATCGATTATCAAAGTAGGACGCCAATATATGTCCAAATTGTCGATGAAATTGAAAAATGTATTATAAAAGGACAATTAAAACCGTCGGATCAAATGCCAAGTATACGAGAACTTGCAAATGAGTTAGGTATTAATCCAAATACGGTTAAAAAGTCTTATGCAGAATTAGAAAATAAAAAGATTATCAAAAGTATTTCAACCAAAGGAACATTTATTACTACTAAAATTGAAGAAATTGTGCAAAATAAAATAGAAACATCCATCCAAGTGATTCAAAAAGAAGTAGAAGAGCTAAAAATGTTAGGGCTCGATTTTGAAAATATCAAAGAAAGGATAAGATAGGTGTTATTATGTTAGTAATCTTATATTATATTATTTTTTCAATCACTTTTGTTTACGGGATGTATTTTGCAATTACTGGATTTTTTGGTTTTAAAAATTATCATAAAAGCCAATTTGGCAAACATAAGCCAAAGCATAAATTTGGAATTGTAATTGCAACTAGAAACGAAGAGAAAGTTATTGGTGCTTTAGTAGAAAGTTTAAAAAGACAAAATTATCCAAAAGAGTTATATGAAGTATTCGTTATACCAAATAATTGTACTGATAATACAGAACAAGCTGCAAGAAAAGCAGGAGCAACTATTATTGATTGTACTGTTCCAGTAAAATATAAAGCAGATGCTTTGAAATTTGCCTTTGCAAAATTGCAATCTCATAAAGATTTAGATGCGTTTGTTGTATTTGATGCTGACAATTTAGTTCATCCAGATTTTCTTGCTCGTATGAATGACGCATTATGTGAAGGGGTTCAAGTTGCACAAGCATTTCGAGATGCCAAAAATATGGGAGATAATTGGTTAACTGGAAGTTATACTTTATTTTACTTTATTCAAAATTTCTTTTATAATCGTGCACGTATGAATTATTCTGGTTCAGCAACCATTAATGGAACTGGATTTATGATGAGAAAAGAAGTTGTAAAAGATGGTTTTAATACAGTAACAATTACAGAAGATAGTGAATTTACTGCACAATGTGCTATTCGGGGAATTCAAGTAGCATTTGTAGAAGATGCTATTACTTACGATGAACACCCAATGACATTTCGTGCAAGTTGGAAACAAAGAAAAAGATGGACAAGTGGAACACTTTGTTGTTTATCCACTTATTGGAAAAAATTAATTAGCACTTTTGTTAAAACTGGAAACATTGCTTGTTTCGATATGCTTATGATGTTTTTAGCTCCCATTATGATGTTAATTACGTCTGCTTTAACCATTGTATTAATGATTTTCCATATTGTTGGGGTAGAGTTATTCGATTTCTTCTCCTATTTATATGCTTCTGGTATTTTATTCTTTATATTATTTTACTTAGCAAGTGTATTAATGAATTTATTTGTAGTAAAATACAATCACAAAAAACCAAGAGACATTATTTCTGGAATCTTCTTCTTTAGTTTATTCTTATTATCTTGGATTCCTATAAATATAGTTTGTTTGATTAAAAAAACTGACAGTTGGGAACAAATCAAACACGATCGAAATGATGTTGATTTAGATAAATTATTAAATTAAGTCTTCTTTGGAAGATTTTTTTTATTTGTTTTTTTAAGAAATGAAAGCTATTTATTTTAAATTTCTTTTTTTGTGGAGAAAAGTAACTCAACAGAATACGTTTTTCTTTTATTATTTATTAACATCAATATTTCAAAAAAAATGTTTGGTTTTATACGAAAGAAAAAGTTTATTAAATTTTAAACAGTTATAGACAAAAGAGTAATTTCTTTTCGGTTTGACTATGTTATACTTAAAATGTAGGTGATTGTTTTGATAAAAGTATTATTAGTAGAAGATGAAAATGCTATTATAATGGGATTGCAATATTGCCTGGAGCAAGAAGGATTCCAATGTTTTACTGCAATGAATGGAAATGATGCCCTGATAATTCATAAAAAAGAAAATCCAGATATTATTTTATTAGACTTAAATTTACCAGATATCAATGGATTTCAAGTAATGGAAAAGATTCGCGAAAATAGCGAGGTACCAATTATTTTTTTAACGGCTAATTTAGAAGAAGTATCCATTGTGAAGGGACTTGATATGGGAGCAGATGATTATATTACGAAACCTTTTAAAACAAGAGAGCTTATTAGCAGAATGAAAGCAGTATTGAGAAGAAACAAAAAAGCTTCAAGTAATCTAATTCATTTAGGTAATGTTACGATTGATTTAAATTCTGCTAAAGTATTAAAAAATGGCCATGATGTAATGCTTACTACCTTAGAATATAAGATATTACTTACATTAGCGATGAATCCAGAAATGGTTTTTACTCGAGAAAAAATACTTGCAGATATTTGGGATGTCAATGAACTTTATGTTAATGATAATACATTAACGGTATATATTAAACGGATTCGTGAAAAAGTAGAAGATGATGTGAATCATCCAAAAGTTATTTTAACAGTTCGAGGGATTGGTTATAAAATTGGTGATTGTCTATGAAATTTTTTCATCTTTATAAAAAAGAAGTATTTTCTTTTTTTCTATGTTTTGTATTGTTTTTAATTGTTTCTTTTTTTACTTATTCCAAACTAATTCATCAATATAAACAAAATTATCTTATTAATAATGCTTTTTTGATTAATCATATTTTAGAAATTCATCCAGAATTGGAATATGAAATGATAGAATCCTTTCATTCTATGTCTACTAATGAAGATTTATCTATTTTAAAAAAATATGGATTTTTAAATGAAAATTCATTATCGCAATTAAATTATGTTTCTTCTATGGAAATGAGAACCAGACAAATTATTTTTTTTGCATTTGTTTTTTGTTTTTTTATGTTTTTGTTATTAATTTTTTATTTTTACTTTCAAAGAGAAAAAAGAATTAATGAAATTCATGAATACTTGTTTCGAGTTTTAAAAAATGACTATCAAATGAATTTAAAAGATTATCGAGAAGATAGTTTATGTGTATTAAAAAGTGACTTATTAAAAGTAACGAATAAACTTCGAAATGTGACAGATATTTCAGTAAAAAATCAAAAAAATTTAGAACAGACATTATCGGATATATCTCATCAATTACGTACACCGCTTACTAGCTTAAGTATTATACATGATGTTTTAAGAAATCCTACATTATCACAGGAAGAAAGAGTTTGCTTTTTAAATCAACAAAAAGAACAATTGAATCGTATGGAATGGCTTATAGTAACATTATTAAAAATGAGTCAGATAGATAGTGGAACGATTACTTTTTCACACGATTTAATTTTTCATTAAGAAGTTTTGCTTTTAATACGGAGTTTTAT
>CAOKKL010000052.1 GCA_948469065.1 uncultured Mycoplasmatota bacterium
AGTTTCGGGATCTGTTTTAGTGTCTGTATCGTCTTTAGCTTCAGTATCAACTGCTGTGATTTCTTCTTGATATTCAATTGGATTTACTTCATTATTTACTAGTTCTTCTTCTAAGCTTAGTTCAAGAGAAGCAGAATCAAATTTACTTATCCATTTTCCATATTTACAAACAGTACATTGATGATATTCATTTCTTGGATTTTCATATGTTTTCTCCATATCATGTGAAGCATTTAATTTTTCTGAAATCACTTTACCACAAGTTCCACAAATAGTTATTTCTTTCGTACAAGCATCTTCTTTTCTAACCACTACAATTTTAGTACTTGCAGGAGCACATATATGATTTCGTTCATCTACAAAATCACATCCAATATCACTATTTTCACAATGATAAATGGTTTTCCCAGATACTGTGTCAAAAGTCGGAGAAGATAAAATATGTTCTCTATTTTCTGTTTCACCACATGTATTACATTTCCAAACTTCGCTGTCATTATTACAAGAGTTAAAATTCCACTCATGATCACATTGAAGTGGTCTTGTCTCTACATGAGGACAATCTTTACAATATCTTTCTTCCACTCCTGCTTCCATATTAGGAACCCAACTCGTAAAATCGTGATCTAATTCTTCTCTTTTGATTTCTTTTTTATATGAACATTCACAAATAAGAGTAGTAATTTTCATATGTGATTTACTATTCAAATCAGAATAACTAATACTTTCTGTTAAACTATGAGGCTCTGATATAGAAGAAATTATCTTTTCTCCACAACTACATGTTTTAATTGTAGTTGTTTTATGTGTGGTATCATCAATTGGATAATGTTCATATCGAATTTGATATTGATGATTATGAGATGGTTTAACATTTTGGTTCTCATTTTCGTTTCCACCACTTGAGGAATTACCTTTCTTTTTGTGGCCTTCATCACCTCCGCCACCTCCTGCTAGAGCACTACTTCCACCATCAGATGGTTTTAAGTTCTTATTATTGTTATCATGGGAATTTGAATTAGTTAATCCAAGGTGTCTCATTTTATTTAAAACCGCTAAATTTTGTACAACATTATCTGCTTGGTAATTATCAATTCCACAGAATAATTTTGCAAGTGCTGTTTGATATTCCAAAGATGAATTCAATCCAACGCTTTCAAGTCCTTCTTTTAAACTTGAACCAGTATACCCAGATAAATCATAGGAAGGTGCTTTTAATACATCGGTTAAAAATTGATTTTGTTCTACAGAATTTGGATCATAACTTTCATATCCAAAATTTCTTGCAACAATATCTAAAAATTCTTGATTAGAAATGATATTACTCATTACAAATCCATCTACTAAATTAGAACCTTGATATCCCCCTAAATTAAAGTTTGGAATTTTAAGAGCCGCTACTAAGTAAAAACTTTGTATTGGATCTCCGGTATATCCTGGATATCCAAAATGAATTGCAATTTGGTTTAAGAATGCTGGGTCATTTGAATAACCACACATTGCTAAACCTTCTGATAAAGATACCCCTTGATATGTAGATAAGTTAATCGTATTAATTTTTAAAACATTGATTAAATAACTATCTTGTTCTACTGATTCATTATAAAGTTCAATTCCATAATAACGAGCTATTTCAATTCGATATTCAATAGAAGAATCAAGTCCATACATTTGAAGTCCTTCTTTTAATGAACTTCCTTGATATAGAGATAAGTTTATTGCAGATATATCAATTCTTCTTGGAGCAGTAACTGTATTTGATTCTACTATCGTATTTTCCATTTCAACTGCATTTTCTAAATCTAATTGAGATTCAATTGCAGTAATAGGTTCAGCAGCTTTTACAACTTCCTTTGAATTGAATAGTACAAGAGATGCTAACGCAGCTATTGCAAATCTTTTTCTCACTTTTTCAGTTTTTGGTAATTTATTTAAAAATTTTTTAATTGTATAGGTATTTAACATAACACACCAATCCTTCCTTTTTCTCCAAAAAACTTCTTTCGCGGAGTTATTATAAACACTTTTTTTAAATTGTCAATACTAAATTTTAATTTTTTTAAAAAAATTTAGTTTTTTCACTATTTAAGATTAGAAAAATAGATATTTCTATCTATTTTTTTAAGCGATAAGGATTTCCAATTGTTCCATTTCCACCTTCAACTATAATACTTTCTTTTAGAAAAATACATGGTTTATCTAAAGCAGTTAAAGTGCTATTTTGTTCTTCTAGATCTCCATTACTATTAATAATGAAATAATTATTTTGGTCTGTGACCGAAGAAGTCATTAGCCACATTGCTTCACCTATGGAAAGCCAATTATTATTTTTACAATTTTCTATACTAGAAATGTTAGTTAAATTTGTTGCTAAACAGGTATCCAACATCTCACTACTTCCTCCATTCGTAGCAAACCCATAATCACTTGGAGTAAGCATTCCAATATAACCTTCATAATTTGTTGGATTGCCATTCATAACAAGTGAACCTGTTTCATATTCTTTCCAATTTATCGTTGTACCATTTCCTTGATAGTTATTACTACTTCCTAAGTTCCATATTCCCGATTCCATTTGATTTTTTGCTTCATCACTTAAACTTGGGTAATATTCATTTTCATAATAATACTTTATGCCTGAGTTATTCCAATTATTCCCAAGTTCATTACTCATTTGTGTAACTCCCATGACTGAATTATTTTTAACAGCTTTAATCTTAGGTCCATTTGGAGTATCTACAACACCAATTAAACGCCATAGCTCATCATTAAATAAAATATAATTGTTGGGATTCGCACCCCGATAACGATATTCTTGATTGGTTAAAGATGTTTTTATATTATCATTATCTACGGCTTCAATGATTGTTGCTTTTAAATCATTCATTTTGGTTGCATAAGTAGTAACGGAAACACTTGCTTCAAAAAATTGATTTTTTACTTCATTGGTAGCAACTTCATCAATCCATAAATAAATATTAAAAGTTTTAGAAGTTCCTTTTGGAATAAATCCTGTATTAATAATGTAAGAAGTAAGTAATGTACCTGAAACATCTATATTTTCTATTTCGTTATTTACTTCCATTTGATTTAAATTAGTACCACTAGTTGGAATGGTATCATCTAAACCAATCGCAACTTTTAAATATTGGTCATCTAATTTTGGCTTATCTACACCAAGATCAATCGTATTTAATGTAACAGAATACCCGGCATCAGTCGTATCACATTGATTTGATACTTGTATTTTGTAAGGCTTTATTTTTGCTAAAGCCGTTTGATCGGAAATCGGATATGTATTTTTTAGACTAATTGATTTTGTTTTTTCTTCAAATGTTATCGTAAAACATCCTGATGTAATAACATTGGGTTCATTTGATTCAAAAGATTTCACCCAAAGAGAATAAGAATATCCTAAATATATATTACCTAATATTAAAATTGCGATAATTGCTAAAGCTATTTTATATTTCATTTTCATATCAATACACCCTTTATTTTTGTACTATAAAAAGAGTATAGCATATCAAGATAAATATTTCTATGTTTTTTCATTATTTTCATTTTTTTTCTCATAAATATATTCATAAATTTTATTTTTTTTTTTTTTAATAAAATTATAATTTTATTAAATCATAAAAAAATCAAAATAAAGATAGCCCTAGATTATAAAACAAGATTACGTGGTCTTATGGGAATAACGCCAATTTATTATGGAATGCTTTTTCCAAAATGTAATGGCATTCATACTTTTTTTATGAAAGAACCTATTGATGTTATTGGACTAAATGAACAAAATAAAGTAATCTTTCTAACACGTAACTTACCTCCTAATCGAATTGTAAGAATACCTTATTCTATAAAAAAAACTAATATTTTGGAATTACCACAAAATACTAGTTCTAATATTTCTCTTGGTGAAACTTTAATCTTTAAAGATGAAAATATAATCTAAAATCTGTACTTCATCTCCTCGTTTCGCTCCAAGACGCTCTAGCTCTTCTTCAACACCCATTCCTTTTAGTTTTCTAGCAAAGCGAATTTGAGACTCTTCTTCTTCAAAACGGGTCATATAAAAAAGCTTTTCAATTTGATTTCCTTTTAATATCCATACATCATTTTCTTTCGAAATCGTGTATGGTTTTTCATTTTGAAATTTATAAATAACGGTACTTTCATAATCATTTTCTTCATAAATATCTTCTTTTTTAATATCTTCTAAAATAGTTGCAATATCTGTTAATAATGATTGAAAACCGACTTTATGTACAGCACTAATTTCATAAATTTTTAAATGAGGATATCTTTTTTTAAATTCTTGTATATTTTCTTGAAAAGTTTCGATATCACTTTTATTTGCAATTACAATTTCTTTCTTTTGGATTAATTTTTCACTATACTCTGCCATTTCTTTTCGAATCATTTCATAATCTTCCCAAGGTTTTCTACCTTCTGAAGCCGCCATATCAATTACATGTACTAAAATACGAGTTCTCATGGCATGTTTTAAAAATTGAGTTCCAAGCCCAACCCCTTTACTAGCTCCTTCAATTAATCCTGGTAAATCAGCTACAACATAAGAGCGTTCATCCTGTAATTTTACCAATCCTAAGTTGGGAGAAAGGGTTGTAAAATGATAGCTTGCAATTTTAGGATTTGCATTACTAATTTGATTTAATAATGTACTTTTTCCGACACTAGGCATTCCAATTAATCCTACATCTGCTAACACTTTTAATTCACATCTTATATATCTAATTTCTCCTGGTTCCCCTAGTTCACTAAATTTTGGAGCCGGGTCCGATTGCGTCGCAAATGCTTTATTTCCTCTTCCACCACGTCCTCCAGTTGCCACAATAAATTCTTCGTTATCTTTTGTTAAATCTGCTAAAACAAGACCGGTATCATCATCAAAGATGGTAGTGCCAGGAGGTACAAAGATATAGATATCATCCGCTTTTTTACCATGTTTGTTACTTCCTTTTCCATTTTGACCTTTTTCCGCTTTTAAAATTTTATGATATTTTAAATCAATTAATGTTTTTAGACCTCTTTCTACTTTAAAGATAATATTACCGCCTCGTCCTCCATTTCCACCATCTGGTCCACCCATTGGAATATATTTCTCACGACGAAAAGAGGTACATCCATCTCCACCTTTTCCTGCAATTACTTTCATTTTGACGTTGTCTACAAACATATTTACTCCTCTTTTTAATTTTGGCGTTGATAAAAATTTTGAATAGAAACTAAAATACTATTAATCTTTTTTTCATCAAATGGTTTATTTAATACATCTAATATTGGATAACTAAATGCTTTTTGAATTGTTTCTAATGTATCATCTCCAGTTATAATTACCACTGGAATTGTATCAATTAATTCATGTTCTTTTAAATACTTTAAAACTTCAAAACCATCTACATCCGGCATATTTAAATCTAATAAAATTCCATAAATATAATGATTTTTTAAATGACTTAAAGCTTCTTTGCCATCATTTGCTTTTAAAACATTATAATTATTATTGTCTACAATTTTTTCTAAATAATTCAAAATTAAATTAGAATCATCAGCAATTAATAAATTTTTCTTTTCTCCTAAATATTCATTTAATAATTTCATTATTTTTATTATAGTGTATCTTAAATGAATAAAATTTTCTTTAATATAATTTCCGTCTTTTTCTTTTCCTTTTAATTCATGAGCATAAAATTCTTCGGCATCATTCATAAAACCAATGTATTTTAATTCACTTTTAATACTATGGACTAGAATTGCATAATTTTCCCAATCTTCTTCTTTTTTAAAATTTTCTAAATTCACTAATTTAGAAATAAAAGAATCGTAGAATTCTTTTAAACTTTCATTATAAGATTCTATATTTCCCCAAAGTTCTAAAGCATTTTCTACCTGAACATTATTTTGTTTTAATAAATTTAAATCATTCATCTTTCTTACCTCCTAAAAATTTATTAAATACACGATCTAATTGATATTTGTCAATTGGTTTTGATAAATAATCATCAAATCCAGCACTTTTATATTTATCATCGGTTCCTTCTAAAGCATCTGC
>CAOKKL010000053.1 GCA_948469065.1 uncultured Mycoplasmatota bacterium
TCAACTTCATAATATTATATTTTATTAAAAATTATTGTCTTTTCTTTCATTGATATTTTACTAACTTCATATCCATATTCTTTAGATTCTTTTTTATAGGTTAAAAATGAAATTTCTTACATCCTTAATAAATTACTTGCTTTCATTATAACATTATTATAAAAAAATGTATATAAAAATACTCAAAAAAATAATAAGCCAGAAAATTTTATTATAAACTATTTTAGTGTATATCATATAAATATGACATCTGTCTGTCATATTTAGAACAAAGTGGACAATTTATTATTAATTCTCTCTTAATCGATCTACAATAGATTCTTTATTAAATTCTTTTATACAAAATATTGCAATAATAGACGGTATAACAATTGAAATGATTAAATATAAAAGCATTCCCATAACAGGTAATTTGAAAAATAAATAATTTATACCTGTTTCTTGCATTATTTTCATAATCATAAATACAACGATTGGTCCTGCAATACTACTAACCAAACCATTTGGAATTGCTAGGCAAACATTCTCAAATATAATCATTTTATTTACTTGTTTTTTCGTCATTCCCATTGATTGTAATACAGCAATTTCTCTTTTCCTTGTAACCATACTTGTAATAACTGTATTGATTAAGTTAATTAGACTAAATAATATTACAAATATTGAAATTCCTATAAGTATATTTGAAAAAGATTTGCTATTTTTTATAGCTTGCTCACGCCATTGTGAAAAAGTTTCACAATCTATTTCTTCATATTCTCTAACAAGGTCTTTTACTTTATTATCAATCTCATCATTGTAAATATGATTTTGAGTTGTGACTTTTAAACTTGTTGTTGTATCAAGATTTTGTGTAATTTCTTCATAAATATCATCTGGTAATAAAATCCAGCCTTGTGTTTTTCCATATTTAGAAAAACTTGAATCTCCAACTCCTCCAACCGTTAATTCCATACTATTTTCTTTTCTATTAAAATAATGAAGTCTTATTTTATCTCCAACCTTAAAACGATAACCAAATATTTCTTCAAATACATCAT
The DNA here is from genome assembly GCA_948469065.1 of uncultured Mycoplasmatota bacterium. GTDB lineage: Bacteria > Bacillota_I > Bacilli_A > RF39 > UBA660 > MGBC162267. Next base: position 1,041 of record CAOKKL010000053.1, read on the forward strand.
TATAGGCAATATAGATTTCTCCTTTGTTTTTTAATTCTTCGCAATTTCCTGTCCCATCTTCTAATGATTTTGTCATTGCCTCTTCTATATCTTTACTGATTGGACTAATCTCATCATCAATAATTTCATTATGTGTTTCAATTTTTACAGTATAAGAATTTTTCGTATTTATTTTCTCTATTTCTTCAAGTTCTTCTAACTCTGATTTTAATTTTGTAAGATTATTTCCATTTTTTATCAAATCAAACTTCCCATTTTTTGAATCATTGATTCCTTCATTAGAAAATGTAATTAAATATTCATTATCATCAAAATATCCATTTCTTGCAAATTTTTCATAATCTAAAGAATTCGCAAAAGTTAGTGAACCAATAAATAAAGTTCCACCTATAATTAAGGATATAAGAGTAATTGCCGTTCTTTTTCGATTTCTTTTAAATTGAATTTTTCCTAAAGAATTTGGATTTAAATTTCTGCATAATTTATTGGAACTTTTAATGTTTTCATCATTTCCTGTATATCTTAGCCCTTGTACTGGTGAAATTTTACTTGCCATTTTTGCTGGTTTTGATACTGCTATAAGAACTGTTATTACGCCTAAAATTATTGATACAACTGATAATTTTAAAACATTCCATACACTAAAACCATTTCTTGACACAAAATAACTAATCATCGTTCCTATTAAAATTCCTAATGGTATAGCAATTTTACAATATTTTAGTCCTTCTATTTTTATCATTTTTTTCATTTGCTTTTTAGACATTCCTATTGTTCTCAATTGTGCATATTCCTTTACTTTTGATGATACAGATAAATAAAATATACTATATATTACAATTCCGCTTATAACTAATACAGCTACACTAAGCCCTATATAAGTTTCAAGTTCCATCATGTTGATAGAAAACAAATCTGCAAATTTATCATTTACATTAATATTTTTTCTAGCAATACCATTGCTTTCGCCTAATTCATAAAAGAAATTCTTAATAAATGCAGAACTTGGAATTTTCATATCTTCATTTACTTTTACCAAAGCATCCAGTCCACTATTTTTAAATAAGCTTCCTGTTTCTGAATATTCTTTTGAAAAAAATAAAGGATAGTATATTGATTTCCCATTATCAATAAAACCGGAAACAACAAATTTTTCTCCTAATATATCAATACTTTCTCCCAATTTTTCTTCGATTCCAAATTCTTTTGTAAGAGCTTTATCAATTACAATTTCATTCGCTTCAGCAGGAAAATTCCCACTTGAAAGTTTATAAACGTTGATTCCTTCTACTTCGTAATTATAATAGATTGGTTTTATTTTTATATTTCCAACTTCTTTTTCAAAACCTGCTCTATATTCCATAACACATTTTATATTGCTATCTGATTTTAAATAATTTATTTGTTCCTCATTTACATCAGAATATATACAATCTTGCATCCCTTTTATCATCTGACGTTCATAATTTTTATAATTTAATGTGGAAAGTCCAAGAACCATAATAAAACAAATTGCTAAAATAATTGTTATTGTAACAAAGGCGTTTTTCATTTTAGAACTTTTCAGAGATGCTTTTGCAAGACTGTAAATTATTTTTTTGTTATTATTACTTTTTAAACTCATTTCTTTTTCTCCTATTCTTAAAAAATTTTACCATCTTCAATTCTTATAATACGGTCTGCCATTTGTGCAATTTCCTCATTATGGGTAATCATAATAATTGTCTGATTAAAAGCTTTACTTGTATTTTTCAAAAGTCCCATTACATCTAAACTTGTTTTCGTATCTAAGTTTCCTGTTGGCTCATCTGCCAAAATAATTGATGGTTTCGAAGCTAAAGCTCTTGCAATTGCAACACGTTGCTGTTGTCCACCAGATAATTGATTTGGCATACTTTTTACTTTGGCTGTTATTCCCAATAAATTAACAATTTCATCAATAAAGTTTTTATCAATTTTGTTTCCATCTAATTCAATTGGAAGTACAATATTTTCATATACATTTAACATAGGAACTAAATTATAATTTTGAAATATAAAACCAATTTGTCTTCTTCTAAAAATTGTTAATTCCTCATCAGCCATTTTTGAAATTTCATTTCCATCTATTTCGATTCTTCCATAAGTTGGATTATCTAAGCCTCCAATCATATTAAGCAATGTTGATTTACCACTTCCGAGAAGTTCCAACAATTGCCACAAATTCTCCTCTATTAACTTCTAATGATACTCCATCTAAAGCTTTTACGAATGCTTCTCCACTACCATAATATTTTTTTAAATCTTTCACTTTTAAAATACATTTATTTTCCATTTCGTTTTCCTCCTCTTCATAAATAAATATTATCATATGAATATTTCAAAAAAGTTTCAATTCAAAAATAAATTATTTCAATTTTGAAACATTTGAAAAAGACTGAAAAAATCAGTCTTTAAAGTGGTAAAAATACGGAAAATGTAGTACCTTTATTTACTTTTGATTTTACCTTTATATAACCATTTTGATTTTCAATAATATTTTTACTTAAATATAATCCAATTCCTACTCCATTGATATTATGAACTTTTCTTTCTCTAAAAAATCTTTTAAATATATTACTTATATTCTCTTGATCAATTCCTATTCCATTATCTATTATATCTATTTTTAAAAAACTTTCTAATTTTTCTAAATGAATCCTTATTTTCCCATTCTGATTTGTATATTTTATAGCATTTTCTAATATATTGCAGATTGCTTCTAAAGTCCATTTCCTATCATACGAAACAATACAATTTTCACCCGTTATTTCAATTTCTATATTTTTATTTTCTGCTAATGGTCTGACTTGTTCTTTCGCTTTTTCTATACATTCCATAAACTTAGAGCTTTCTTTATTTAAAACAATCATATTCGTTTCTAATTTAGACATTTTGGTTAAAGAATCCATCAAAAATTCTAATTTATCAACTTGATTTGATATCACATTCAAGAACTCTTTTTCTTGCTCTTTTGACAAATCATTATTGATAATTGTATCACTATACATTCTAATATTTGATATTGGTGTTTTTACTTGATGTGTAATATCAGATACCATTTGTTCTATTTCTACTTTGGCATGATTTACTTTATCACTCTTTCCCTTTACAACTTCACTTAATTTGTATAATTTAGAATCTATTTTTGATTCCAAAGTTTCTTTGTTTATATTATCTTTTTCATACCTTTCATTTATAAAATTATCAATATTTGTTACTACTTTATCTGTAAATTTTAAATATTTCATCTTAAAAAATAAATAAATGAACATTATAGAAATAATCACGAAAACTACTTGCCACATATTTTACTCCTCTGAAAATTTATATCCAACACCATAAATTGTTTTTATATATTTATTATTTTCATCATCTAATTTTGAACGTAATCTACTAATATTAAGTGTTAGCGTATGTTCATCAACAAAATTATTTTTACTGTCCCACAATTTTTCTAATAATACATCTCTTGTAAGTACAGTATTTTTATGCTTTACAAATATATTTAGTAAATCAAATTCTGTTGGTGTTAAATAAATAATTGTATCTCTTTTTTTGAGCACTCTATTATCAAAATCAATCATTAAATCTTTCATTCTTAATCTATTTTCTCGATTCTGATTGCCTCTATCTAAAACAACTTGAATCTTTTTCAATACAATTTTTATATTAAACGGTTTTGTGATATAATCATCAGCTCCGAAGCTCAAAGCCATCTAATATTTCTTCATCTAAATTATGTGCTGTTAAAAATATAAATGGAATATGATATTCTTCTTTTATTATTTTCGCAAATTCAAATCCATTTCCATCTGGTAAATTTACATCTAACAAAATTAAATCAATTTTATTTTCCTTTATAATTTCTTTTGCCTCTTTTATACAGTATGTACTTAATGCTTCCATTTTATTGTTTTGTATGTTAAAACATATTCCAGCATTTAGCATTTCATCATCTTCTATCACTAATATCACAAACATGATTTTCTCCTTGAATATATTTATTTCACTTTCAATCTGTCGTTATACCTTTTACAAATTACTGTTTTTTCTTTTTATAAAATATTAATACAATTATAAATGATAACAACTGAGCTATTAATATTCTAACTATTTTTTCATAAGTATCTCCTCGATAACTTACTATTTTTCGAAATGATTATAACATACTTTTTCTAAATAGTAAATTTAATCTTAAAAAGGCAGGATAAGCACAACCC
>CAOKKL010000054.1 GCA_948469065.1 uncultured Mycoplasmatota bacterium
ATAAAAAAACGTTTCGAGATATTTTCTTTTTATTTATGCCATCCATTCCACTCATGTATTCTATTGGAAAAATTGGATGTTTTTTGAGTGGTTGTTGTTATGGTATAGAATATTATGGTTTTGGAAGTATTGCTAATCCCAATTCTTTTGTTTCTTCAAGCGAGCTTCGTTTTTTTCCAGTACAACTTGTCGAATCCATTGTTTTTTTCTTAATTTTTCTTTTTATGATTTATCAAATTAATCACAAGAAATTTACTTGGAAAACATTAGGAATCAGTTTTGTCTTAATGGGATTTGCCAAATTTAGTTTAGATTATTTACGAATGAGCCATCTTGCTGGTACTTTATCTTTAAATCAAATGATTAGTATTCTATTTATTTTCATTGGTTTTTTTCTTTTTCTATTTTATAATAAAATTAGGTGAGATTATGAAGAAAAAATTGGAAATTTTAGTATACCACTTAGGTTATGGGGGAATCGAGCAAATGGTGAGTAATGTATCTCATTTGTTAAAAAATGATTTTGATATTTCAATTTTATCTTTTTATAAGCTTTATGAAAAACCTGTTTTTCCAATTGACAATTCTATTCCAATAACTTATTTATATGAATCTAATGTCCCTTTAAAGGTCAAAAAATATAATCAATTGTTTCATCAAAGAAAAATTGGTTTCATGTTAAAAGAAGTTTTTAATGACTATGTCAAAGGATGTCATTTTATTACATTATATCGTGATTTTTCCTTTAGTGTTGGTGCTTATTTTTTAAAAGGAAGATATCGTAAATTAAAAAAACATATGAAATCCAATAAAAGCGATATTTACTTATCTACAAGATATGAAATTAGCAAAATTTTAACAAAGTATGGTCATAAATCTTCTTTAAAAATAGGTTGGGAACACAATCATTATCATGGAGATTTCAATTATAAAAAAAATTTATTAAACTCTTCTAAAAAATTAGATTATTTGGTTGTCGTATCTAGAGCATTAACAAATGAATATCAACAAGATTTAAAAGATGAAAAATGCAAGTGTATTTTTATTCCAAACATGCTTCCGTATGATTTGAATTTTCAAAGTGATTACAGAGAACGCCGAATTTTATTTGTAGGAAGACTTGAAAAAGAAAAAGGTTTATTTGATGCCATCGATGTGATGAAACGTTTGCAAGAGAGAATGATACCATTTCATTTTGATATTGTTGGAGATGGACCATTTATGAAACAATTAATGAAACACGTTCAAAATAAAGGTCTTGCAGATTTTATCCAATTTCATGGATTTCAAAATCATCAATACATTGAAAAATTATATCAACATACAGCAATTAGTATTATGACTTCTTATACAGAATCTTTTGGACTGGTAATATTAGAAGCAATGAATGCTGGTATTCCTTCTTTGGCTTTTGATTCAGCGGAAGGGGCTCGAGAATTAATTTTAAATAATAGCAATGGTTTTTTGATTCAAAATCGTAATCTAGATGAAATGGCAGAAAAAATTATTTTTTTATTTCAAAATCCAAAAGAAATACAAAGACTTGGCCAAAATGCAAAAGAGTTTTCAAAAAATTATTTATCCGATTCTGTAAGAACAAACTGGTTACAGATTATGAGGTGATGAAATGAAAGAACGAATTTTATTGATAGCAAGTGCTGGAGGACATTTATCCGAACTTTTGGCTTTACGACCTATGTTTCAAAAGTATCATTCTTTTTTGATGACTGAAAAAACGAAATCTAGTCAAGCACTTACAAATGAATTTCAAAAACATATTGGTTTTCTTTTTTATGGGACTATGGCTCATCCATTTTCTTATCCTTTTAAACTACTAGGAAATTGTTTTATTTCTCTATATTATTATTTAAAATTTCGTCCCAAAATAATTCTAACGACTGGGGTGCAATCCGCAGGTCCCATGTGTTGTATTGCTAAAATTATGGGAAGTAAAGTTATTTATATCGAATCTTTTGCAAATATTGAGACCAAAACTGCCACTGGACGTATCATTTACTATTTTGCTGACTTTTTTGTAGTTCAGTGGGAGTCTATGTTAAAACTTTATCCAAAAGCTCATTATGGGGGGTGGATTTATTAATGATATTAGTATCTCTTGGAACTCAAGATCGAGAATTTAAGCGTTTATTAGAAGCCATTGAAAGAGAAATCATTCGGGGTAATATTAAGGAAAAAGTAATTGTACAATCTGGAGAAACAAAGTTTGTATCGGATTATATGGAAATATTTGATTTAATTCCGAGTAAAGAGTTTTTAAAATTATTAGAAGAATGTCGTATTTTAATTTGTCATGGTGGTGTTGGAACTATAATTGATGGATTACAACGTCATAAAAAAATTATTGCTGCAGCAAGATTAAAAGAATTTGGAGAACATCAAAATAATCATCAAAAACAAATTATTCATGAATTTACTGAAAAAAAATTAATTTTAGAATTAGATGATTTTGATAAGTTAGATGAAAAATTAAAAGAAATGGAAACTTTTACTCCTGGAACTTATGAAAGTAATACGCCATTTTTTATTCATACCTTAGATCAATATATGGAAAATGTTTTATCAAAAAATGAAGGAAAATTTCATCGAACTTTTATGCAATATCTTTTTTATGGTTTTTTTGCTTTTTTTATTGAATGGCTTCTTTTCTTTTTAAATTCTTTTTTTTCTCCCATTGTATTATTACTTAGCAATTTTATTGTCATTTCTATCTATCAAAAATTAATCCATTTCTATTTTTTTCGTAATGTAACTATTTCTTGGAAAAGAGAAATGCTTTTCATCTTTTTATGGCTTGTTCCATGTTTGCTTGTTTGGTATTTTCCACAATGGTTTCAAACATATTTTCTTTTCAAAATGTTTGGTTTTATTTTTGGTCGCTTTTTGATCCTTTTTTTCCTTTCTTATTTTTTTCATTTATCCGATTTGGAATAATATTTTTTAATACTTGTACCATATTTTGAATTAAGCTATAATAATATTTAAAGAAAGAAAGTGTAAACAATGCTATTACATATTTTAATTTTGATTATTGGTTTTATTATGCTCGTAAAAGGTGCAGATATTTTTGTAGACGCAGCTTCTTCTTTGGCAAAAAATTTTCATCTATCTCCGATGTTTATTGCGCTTACGATTGTAGCATTTGGAACCAGTGCGCCTGAATTTGCCGTATCGATTAGTGCGATGTTATCTCATAGCGGAGAAATGGTAATTGGAAATGTGATTGGTAGTAATATTTTAAATATCTTATTAATTTTAGGAATTTCTGGATGTGTTCATTCTTTAAATGTGAAAAATGCAACTGTAAAAAAAGAACTACCTATTACAATTTTAATTAGTATTTTATTTGTAGTTTTAATGAGTGATATATTTTTTGCAAGTAGTACAAGCAATGTTCTTACTCGTTCCGATGGGATTGTTATTCTTTTATTTTTTACAATCTTTTTATATTATTTGTTTAGCATTATGCGAAATAAAAAAGATGAAGATTCTACTGAACCACCAAAATATAATATCCTTTTTTCTTTTATTTTTACTTTTTTAGGAATTATTTGTTTGATTTTGGGAAGTAAAGCAGTTGTTAGTTCTGCAAGTGAAATTGCTAAGATGATCGGTATCAGCGAGCGAATTGTAGCTCTTACGATAGTAGCTCTTGGTACTAGTTTACCTGAACTTGTAACCAGTGTAATTGCTACGAAAAAAGGAGAATATGATATTGCAATCGGTAATGTGGTAGGAAGTAATATTTTTAATATTGGAATTGTAATTGGAATACCTTTAACTATTTTTGGAGCAATTTCTTCTATCTCTTTTTCAGTCATTGATTTAATTATGATGTTAACATCAGCAATTTTATTATTTTTATTTAGCTTTAAAACTCATAAAATTAACCGAACAGAAGGAATCATTTTTTTAATACTTTTCTTATTGTATTATGGACATATGATTATCACTTGTTTTTAAAAAAGAATAATTTCTTCTTTTTTTTTTTTGTTTGGGTTATAATAAAAATGAAAGGGTGGTTCGTTTGAATTACATTGTAAATGGACATTCCATGTGGATTATTTTAATTACTACATTTTTTATTAGTTTTTTATTAGCACCTTTTGCAAAAAAAATAGCATTTCATATTGATGCCGTTGATTACCCTAATAAAAGAAGATTAAATAAAGTACCTATGCCTGATTTAGGTGGTTTAGCCATATTTGTTTCTTTTTTATTCGGATATATGTTTTTTGGCCAAGCAAATATTCAAATGTTATCCATTTTAATTGCTTCATTTCTTTTAATTTTAATGGGAATCTGTGATGATATAAAACCATTGGGAGCAAAATGGCAATTACTTGTTCAATTGATATCTGCTTGTATCGTAGTTCTTTATGGTCATATTTCTTTGGATTATATATCAGTTTTAGGATTTCAATTTTATTTTTCCGCTCCTTGGAGTGCTTTAATAACGATCCTATTTATTGTTGGAATTATTAATACGATTAATTTATCGGATGGTTTAGATGGACTTTGTTCTGGTATTAGCGCTATTTATTTTATGACCGTTTCTATTATCTCTTTTCTTTTAAGTCGAGCAGGTGGAATAGATTTTATTTTCGCCTTAATTATGTGTGGAAGTATTTTAGGCTTTTTAGTGCATAATTTACCTCCTGCAAAAATTTATCTTGGAGATACTGGAAGTAATTTTATTGGCTTTATGATTGCAATTACAGCTTTACTTGGATTTAAAACTACAACTTTAACTTCTCTCATCATTCCTTTGGTAATTTTAGCAACTCCTTTACTTGATGTTTTCTTTTCCATTATTCGAAGAGGATTGCAAAGACAAAATCCATTTACAACTCCCGATCGAGAACATTTTCATCATCAATTATTAAAAATGCAATTTTCTACTCGTAGTTCATTAATAATTAT
>CAOKKL010000055.1 GCA_948469065.1 uncultured Mycoplasmatota bacterium
AAGGAAATGGATGGTTATTGTAATCAACATTTTTTGATTAAGTTGGATAATGGTTTGGTCAATATTTATCGAGTAGGAACTTTAGGGGAGTTGAATCAATATCAGTCGACAGACATTTCAAAGGACTATTTGCCAGAAGAGGATATTGGCAAGTTGGAGGAAGGAATTCCAGTTTTTGGAGAAGGAAAATTAAGTGCTATTTTAGAGGATTACGAATGAGATATTAAAACAAAAAGAGGTAGTTCTAAGACAACTTCCAAACGAATACAATTAAGCAAATGTATTTGTTTGGGGGTTATCAGAATGAAGGGAATGTCAATCGAAGAAAGAGCAATTAAGCTTGCTCAATATATAATAGATACAAAGGACACAGTACGTGGAGCAGCAAAAAAATTTGGAGTCAGTAAAAGTACAGTACATAAAGATGTAACACAAAAGAACGGTTGGAAAGAAAAAAGAATATTGCCGGAAAGTATTGAGATTAAGTCAGATGTTAAGGCTTTGCCTGTTACAGATGACTTATTTGGTCCAAAGACCATTAGGAAGGTTTTTTTGGCGGAGAGAAATCCGGTTGTGAGGTTTGGGTTGGTGATAAGATAGAAATATTAGTAATTATGAGTGATAAAGTGAAAATAGAATTACTAGAAAGTGATTGAATAATTATAAATACCAGAAATATTTTCTTGTTTTTCGATAATACCAGAAGAAAATCAAAAAAACTTCCTGTATTATATTGACACCAGAAAAGAATTCTGGTATTATATAAATATAGGAAGAAAATTCAAAAACTTTCCTGTATTTGTATAATGAGGTGGAATAAATGGAAAAAAAATTAGAAATCTTACCTTTAAATAAAGATATAGAAACAAGAAGAGTATTAAAACAGTTATCAAGAACCAGTAGAGCTTTAGCAGAATTAAAAGGAATTGCACAAACAATGCCAAATCAAAATATTTTGATTAATGCTATTATGATAAATGAAGCCAAAACAAGTTCTGGAATTGAAAATATTGTAACAACACATGATGAAATATATAAAGCAATGGTAAAAACAAACGATGCAAGTCCTGCAGCCAAAGAAGTTGCAGACTATAGAGCGGCTATATGGGAGGGATATAACCTAGTAAAAGAAAAGCAAATGATTAATACAAATATAATTGTAAGAATACAAGAGAAATTAGAACATAATCAAGCAGGAATTAGAAGTACTCTAGGTACAGTAATAAAAAATACGACAACCGATGAGATTGTATATACTCCACCACAAGAAAAAAATGAAATATTAGAATATATGAAAAATTTAGAAGATTACATAAATAACGATGATGATATGGTGGATCCACTAATTAAATTAGCAATGATTCATTATCAATTTGAATCGATTCACCCATTTTACGATGGAAATGGAAGAACAGGAAGAATTATAAATATACTGTATTTAGTGCTTAAAGATTTAATCGATACGCCAATATTATATTTAAGTAAATATATAATTAGAAACAAAATAGAGTATTATAGATTGTTCCAAGAAACTAGAAATATGAATAATTTCGAAGAATGGATTATTTACATTTTAATAGGAATAGAAGAAATGGCAGAGGAAACTATTCGTATCATTAATAAAATAAGAGATGAAATCGTTAATATGAAACATGAGTTAAGAGATAAAACAAAACTATATTCAAAAGAATTATTAGAAGCTCTATTTTTTGAATTTTACACAAAAATTCCATATATTCAAGAACAATTAGGTGTTTCTGATAAAACAGCTCAAAAATATTTAGACACATTAGTAGAATTGGGATTTTTGACATCTGAAAAAATAGGTAGAGAAAGAATATATAAAAATGAAAGATTATTTAAGATAATTAAGGATGCGGATAGAGAATAATACAGAAAAATTTAAGAGATAGTCCAGTTTTGAACAGAAAAAAATCTAGTTGAAATTTGCAATGTAACATTGAAATATGATAATGAGAAAGAAGTTTGTAAGAAAAAATTACAAGCTTCTTTTTGCTAAGTGGCAATATTTTTGAAAGATAAATGCAAAAAGTGGCAAAAATATCATGAAAAACCATGCCAAAAGTGGCAAAAAACATTGACTATTTTTTTGTTTTATGATAATAATATGGTAAATAGGGGGAAATGGAAATGATTCGATTATTTGAAAAGAAATTATTAGATTGGAAAGAATCTGGAATGCAAAAGCCATTAAAGGTAATTCGGAGTAAGACAAATTGGTAAAACTTATACAATTGATAAGTTTGGAAGAGAAAATTTTGAAGATTATCTATATTTTAATTTGGAAAAAGACAAAGAAATAAGGGATATATTTGAAAAAACGATTGATGAAGAAAAAATATTGGAAGAACTTGAATTGTATATTGGTAAAAAGATAGATTTAGACAAAACGTTATTCTTTTTTGACGAAGTTCAGGTAAGTGAAAATTTTATTGTTTCGCTTAAATATTTTAATGAATCGGTAAGACCATATAAAATTGTATGTGCTGGTAGTTTGTTAGGAGTAAAAATAAATCGATTTAATAGTTCATTTCCGGTTGGAAAAATAAGAATGGAATATATGTATCCAATGAATTTTGAAGAGTTTTTAATGGCTACTGGAAAAGAAATGTTATTAGAGAAAATAAAAGAGTGTTATTCTAATATGGAGGCAATGCCTTCTTTTGCACATGAGCAAGCACTTACCTTGTATAAGCAATATTTATGCGTGGGAGGGATGCCAGAGTCAGTCAATAATTTTATAGAAAATGATATGGATATCTTAAAATATGATTCGCAGATAACATCCAATATTATTGAGATGTATATTGCAGATATGAAGAAATATGTAAAAAGTAATATTGAGTCTGTAAAGATTGAAAAGGTATATAAAAATATACCAAGTCAATTGGCGAAAGATAAGAAAACATTTCGCTATCATTTAATTGATGAAGAAGGTAGAAAAAGGAAATATGAAACACCGATTGAATGGCTAGTATCAAGTGGAATGGTTTTAGCAAGTTACAAAATAAAAAGGCCTGAAATACCGCTAAAAGTTTATGTAGACGAGGATATGTTTAAATTGTATTTAAGTGATGTAGGATTATTAACATCTATTTCAGAAATCAAATATCCAGATATTATGTTAGAAAGACCGTTTGCATTTAAAGGGGCAATTACGGAAAATTATATTGCACAGGAGTTTATATCGAAAGATACATCCTTATATTATTGGACATATGGAAGAAATGCTGAGGTAGATTTTATGCTATACAATGAGGATGGAGTGATACCCGTAGAGGTAAAAAGTGGAAGTAATGTGAAATCAACTAGTTTGAATATATATATGAAAGAGAATAAACCTCAATATGGGATTCGAATTTCGACAAAGAACTTTGGATTTGAGAATAATATAAAGTCGGTGCCGTTGTATGCGACGTTTTTGATTTGATATGTATCATTAATCCATGCTTTAAATATTCCATGTCGTCTAGAAACTTGTGGAGATTGGCATGCTAGTGGTATTCAATGGGAAAGACTACATATATTAGAATCCGATAATTCATTATGAGGTGATTATGGAATTGAGAAAAATAAGACAATTTCTGAACATAATCAAAAATATAATGTTGCTAACCATATAAGAGCTATTTTGGATTTGTTATATGTTGAAAATTTTACTGTGCCACAAGGTATGAAAGAGGATTTTATTTGTAATTCAAAATACAATGAAGAAATCTTTAATAAAGTTATTTTAATGATAGATTTACTGCATTGGGAGCAAATTGATCGATTTATGACAAAAGAATATTTGGACGAATGGGTAAATTTCAAGAAGTAATGCTAGTAAATGAAAGAATGTAAAGATTGCAAAGAAAATAGAATATTGTTGGAAAGTATTGAGATTAGGAAGTTTTTCTTGGCAGAGAAGAATCCAGCTGTGAGGTTAGAATTGGTGATAATATAATTAAAGAGCTTTGAATATAAAATTTAAAGCTCTTTAATTATATTAATTTGTAGTAAAAAATAAAAATTTATGATATAAATTACATAGGGTAATGAAATTGATTAAAGAAATAATAACTCAAATTTTGTTATTAGAAAAATTATGAGTAAATGAGAATAGGATTTTATTTGTGATGTAAGACTAATAATTACCATATTTACTTATATTAGAAGCTAACAATGATTATTTAAGTATAGTTATATTGAGTGAAAAGAATATAAAAAAAGAATTTTTACAAAAGAAGAGCAAATAGTAATAAGGCTCTTCTTTTATTTTTGGGGGAAGAATGAAAAGATATATAGAAAACTTAGATGAAAATACAGCTATTCAATTATCCAAAGAATTTAATGATAAAGAATTCCAAAATCAAGAAACATGTACATTTATATTTGCAGATAATATTACATGTTCACCTTTTGGCATGTTAGTGAGTGGAAATATTATAAAGAATTTCAGAAAAACAAATCCAAATAATAACTTTATTGCTAAGTTAAATTCAGGAGCACAAGGTATAAGTTATGCCGGTCATATGGGATTTTTTAAGATGATATCAGAAGAAATTCCTATAGGAA
>CAOKKL010000056.1 GCA_948469065.1 uncultured Mycoplasmatota bacterium
AAGATTAAATGTCTATTTACTACTTGATTTTGTCATTTACTTTTTCATTTAAATATCAAAAGAAATTCAAAATTTTTACTATTTTCTCTGGCAAAAATGTGTTAGACTATACCTAGTGGTGGGTATATGCAAATAATACTAAACAATACAATTATAAATATTGAAATTATAAGAAAAGCAAATAAAAATATTTATATGCGTTTTTTAAATACCGATACTATTTTAGTGACTTGTAATCATTTTATTTCCGAACGTGAAATCAAGAAAATATTAGAAAAAAATAAAAAATCTTTAGAAAAAATGCAACTTCAAAAAGCAAAAGAAAAAAATGAGGAAAAATACTTTATTTATTTAGGAAGAAAATATCAAAAAAAGTATGATGAAATTTCAAAAATTCCTCAATTTCAAGATGATACTATTGTTATTAAAGATGAAAAAACGCTATTGCGATTCAAAAGAAAAGAATGTGAACGAGTTTTTCAAATGGAATTAGAGCGGATTTTACCTTTTTTTCCAAATATTCCAAGTTTTAGCTTAAGAATTCGTTACATGAAAACACGGTGGGGCGTCAATAATCAGGGAAGTAAAACCATTACCTTAAATAGTGAGTTAATCAAAAAAGACTTAGATTTAATTGATTATGTAATTATTCATGAACTATGTCATTTTTATGAGCCAAATCATAGTTTTAACTTTTGGAAGCATGTAGCAGAATATTATCCAAAATATAAAGAAGCAAGAAAAAGATTACGGAGTTAATTTATGAATGTAAAAAAATGAAAAACTTTATGAAAGAAATGAGACTTAAAATGAAAATAGAATCATTGCAAAATAAAAAAGTAAAAGAATGGTCAAAATTAAAGGAAAAAAAATATCGTGATGAAACTAATACCTTTATCATTGAAGGAGAACATTTAATTGAAGAAGCTAAAAAAAGGGGATGTATTAAAGAAACAATAAGTATGAGAGAAGAAATGGATTCAGATTATATCGTAACGAAAGAAATAATGAAAAAAATCACTTCTCAAGTAACACTACCCAATCAAATTGCCATTTGTGAGAAACAAAAAGAACATGACCCTTTTGGAAATATCTTAATATTAGATGGGATTCAAGATCCTGGAAACTTAGGAACCATAATTCGAAGTGCAGTAGCTTTTTCTTATGATACAATTATTTTAAGTGAAGATTCTGTAGATTTATATAATGAAAAAGTAATTCGATCCACAGAAGGAATGATTTTTCATATTAATATTATAAGAAGAAATTTACAAAAAGAATTAGCAAAGATGAAAAAATTAAATTATTATATTTATGGAACCAATGTCGTAAATGGGAAAAAAATATCGGACTGTCAATTTCATCAGAAAAAAGCCATTTTGATTGGAAATGAAGGAAATGGAGTAAAAAAAGAATTACAAAATTACTTTGATGAAACAATTTATATTCCGATGAATCAACAATGCGAATCTCTAAATGCAGCGATAAGTGCTAGCATTATTATGTATGAAAGTGAGAGTCGTAAATGAACTGGGTTTATTTAGGTAAAATTGTTAATACACATGGAATTAAAGGAGAGCTTCGAATATTAAGTGATTTTGAAAAAAAAGAAAAAGTATTTCGACAAAATTTTCCAATATATATTGGAAAAGAAAAACGAAAAGAAATAATAGCAACATATCGGCCTCATAAAAACTTTGATATGATTTGTTATAAAGGAGTTAATAATATCAATGAAGTATTAAAAGACAAAGGAAAAAATATTTATATAACTAGAGAAGACTTAGCATTACAAAAAAATGAATATCTTTTAGAAGATTTAATTTCATTTCAAATTATGGAAGATGATAAAATAATTGGAAAAATAATTGATATTGTGTATAATAAAGCTGGAATTTTATTAATGGCATACAATTTGGAGCAAAAAAAATTTTATATTCCGAATAATGAAGCATTTATATTAAAAATTGATTTAGAACAAAAAATCATTTGGACAAAAAATGCTCAAGGATTGATATTATGAAAATAGATATTTTAACACTTTTTCCTGAAATGTTTACTGGTTTTTTGAACGAATCCATTATTCATCGGGCCATAGAAAAAAAGTTAGTAGAAATTAATATCATTGATTTTCGCACTTTTTCTAAATTAAATAATCAACAAGTTGACGATACTCCATATGGTGGAGGTGGAGGAATGGTCCTTCGTTTAGAACCTTTAGTAAGTGCAATCGAATCTGTTCAAAAAGATAATTCAAAAAGAATACTTTTATCTCCAGAAGGAAAAACGTTTCATCAAAAAAAAGCTTTTGAATTAAAAAAACAGAAACATATAATTTTAATTTGTGGTCATTATGAAGGATTTGATGAAAGAATTCATGAATTTATTGATGAAGAAATTTCCATTGGAGATTATGTACTCACTGGAGGAGAAATACCTGCAATGGTAATAACTGATAGTATAGTGAGATTAATTGATGGAGTTATTAAAGAATCTTCCTATCAAAATGAGTCCTTTCAAAATCATTTACTTGATTATCCAACTTATACAAAACCACCAATATTTCGAGGATATGAAGTTCCAGAAGTATTACTTAGTGGAAATCATGCAAAAATAAATGAATGGAGAAAAGATCAACAACAGAAAAAAACTCAAGCCAAACGTCCGGACTTATTAAGAGGTGAAAATCATGACTGATTATATTTTAAAAAAAGATAATAAAAAGAAAAAGATAATAAAAATAGTGTTACCTTTAGAAGGAATTCACATTAAACCAAAATTAAAACGTCATGAATCTTTAATCACTGTACAAGAAATTATTGTAATTCACTCGGATTTAAAGACAAATTTAATTTTAAAAAAATTTGATCGTATGTATCGAAAATTAATTGCAATTATGCTAGATGTAACAGAAAGTAGTGATTCTTCCTCTTCCGATTGTGTTATTGCACTGAATGAAGTGAGTAAAATTTATGGAATGATTCAATTAGAAATGGAAAAAGAATTGAAGAAAAAGGATTTTGAAAAATTGAAAAAGAAATTAGCTTTAGTAGAAGGTAAATTAAAAAATAAACTATTAGAAATACAAACCAATGAAATGTTCAAAAATCTAATAAACACACCAATTGAATATGAAGAAACAAAAGGAAGAGGAAGATAATAAAAAAAGAAAAAGAGGAATATAATTAATTATTCAAATTCTTTTTCAAGAATATAAAAATTGAAATAACTTGCCAAATAAGTTAAAAATATGATATATTTAGAATGCTTTAATCCGCTGAAAAAAATTTTAAGATTAAAGAAAAACAAAGAAAGGAAATGATATCATGAATCTCGTAGACAAAATTAATCAAAAACATTTAAAAAAAGACATTCCAGAATTTCGTGTAGGTGACACAGTACGTGTCGATGTTTGGGTAAAAGAAGGAAAAAAAGAAAGAATCCAAGCTTTTGAAGGTTTAGTAATTGCAAAAAAAGGTGGAAGTATTTCAGAAACTTTTACTGTCCGCAAAAAAAGTGGAAGTGTAGGAGTAACTAGAGTATTCCCTGTCAACTCACCTGCAATTGATAAAATTACCGTAACGAAACATGGAAAAGTAAGACGTGCAAAATTAAACTTCATTAAAAATATGAGAAAAGAATACAAAGTAAAAGAACGTAATATGACAATGAAAAATGAAGAAACATCAAAAAATTAGGAAGTAAGTTCCTAGTTTTTTTTGTGAACAAAAAGTCAATCGGCTTTGAAAAAAATAGAAAATAAGATATAATAAAAAAGAAAAGAAGGTAATTATTATGAAATGGATAAAAGAAATCATTCCTTATGCTGCAATTTTAATAGCAGTGATACTATTACGTACTTTTATTGTTACACCTATAAAAGTGAATGGATCTAGTATGTATAATACTTTAGAAGGAAATGAAATCATGTTATTATGGAAACTGGGCGAAATTAATCGTTATGATATCGTCGTGGCCAAAACACAAAGTGACACATTAATTAAACGTGTTTATGCTTTTCCAAATGAATCCATAGAATGTAAAAATGGTAAAATTTATATCAATGATAAAGAAATTAATGATCCTTATGCTTTTGGTGAAACAGAAGATTTTAATAAAGTTACATTAAAAGAAAATGAATATTTTATTATGGGTGATAATCGTTTTGTCTCATTAGATAGTAGAAAAATTGGACCTGTTACCAAAGATAGAATTGAAGGTACTACAAACTTTATTTTATTCCCTTTTACAAAATTTGGAATCTTAAAGGAAAAATAAAAAATTATCCGTTTTATTAGAAAAATTTTAATTTTAGTAGAAATTAATATAAAATCTCTATGTCATTAAAATAAACGGAAAATTAATTTTTTAATGTAGATTAGATTTTTGAAATT
>CAOKKL010000057.1 GCA_948469065.1 uncultured Mycoplasmatota bacterium
AATTTTTTTTCTAGAATAGTTTTCTTGATTATTTTTTTCTTTTACGATTTTTAATATTTCAAAAATAATCTTTTTAATCATTCGTTGTTCTAAGTACGATAATTTTTTATATTCTATTAAAATTTGCTCATTATTTTCTTTTCTTAAATTTCTAATCCACAATTTCATTTGTTCACTTATTCTTTGATTGTCTAAATATCCTCCCAAATTATTATAAATTAATTTTTTGTTCATATCATGTAATTGGGTAATGAAAAAATCATCAATATCAAATAACAAACAATCTTGTGATAAAGTTTCGATAGTTCTTTCTTTTCCATTATCTTGATATTGGATTGCTAATTCTATTTTATTAAAATCTTCATCATTGTCTAAAAAGTATAATACATTATCTTGTTGCATTCTAGTTATTATTTGCTCTTTTGAATAAAATTTTAAAATGTAGTCAATTTCTTCTAAGGTATAAAGATATAAATTTTCATAACTGATAGTTCCATTTCCATCAAATGAAATATAGTATTTTTTAAATTGACCTTTGTTTTCTTTTATACAAAAATAATATTTTCTTTCTGTCATATATCATCATCCTTTCTAAACAAAATAGATTTAATCATAGCATATTATTTTTCTTATGTCAAATAATATGTATTGAATTTCAAAAAAAATTATGAAATTTTCCTTTTTAACTTACTAATTTTTTATTACTCCACATAAAAAGTGGTTCATATTTTTTTGAACCACTTCATATTTTTTTTTATTTTATTCTTCTTTCTCTTTTTTATAATCACAACTCATACATTCAATCGTTTCTTTTTTTTCAACTAATATTCCACTACATTTTGGACATTTTTCTTCTATTGGTTTATACCAAGAAGCAAAATCACATTTTGGATAACCTGTACAACCAAAAAATATTTTTCCACGTTTGGTTCTTTTTTCTACTATCTTTTTTCCACATTTTGGACAGTCCATAATAGCTTCTTGTTCTTTTTCTTCTTTTTTTATATATTTACAGGTTGGATAATTGGAGCATGCTATGAATTTGCCATAACGACCTTGACGGATTACTAAGTCATTTCCACATTCTGGACAATTTTCACCTGTTTTTTCTGCTTCTTTCTTTTCCATTTTTTGAAAAGCTTGTTCCACTAATGGTTCAAATTCATTATAAAATTCATGTAATACTTCGATATTATTTTCTTTGTTTTCTGCTATTTCATCTAATTCTGATTCCATATTGGCAGTATAAGTTACATTAACAATGCCACTGAAAAATTCTTGTAATTTATCCGTGGTTTCAATTCCTATTTCGGTTGGCGTAAATTTTTTATCTTCTAATGTAACATATCCTCTTTCTTTAATGGTATGAACAATGGTTGCATAGGTGCTTGGTCTTCCAATTCCTAAGCTTTCTAATTCTTTGATTAAAGAACTTTCAGAAAATCTTGGTAGTGGTTTGGTAAAATGCTGTGTTTTATTAATTTGTTCTGCAATAACCACTTCACTTTTGTAATGTTCAAAATCTGGTAATATTACGTCTTTGATTTCTTCATAAGCTGAATATATTTTTAAGTATCCATCAAATTTTAAAATACTTCCTGTTGTTTTAAAAGTATATCCATTATTTTCTAAAATCACGGTAGTTGCAAGAGAAACTGCACTTGACATTAAGCTTGATAAAGCTCGATCATAGATTAATTTATATAATTTATATTCTTCTGCGGATAAGAATTTTTTTATTTGGTCTGGATTTCTTTCAATACTAGTAGGTCTTATAGCTTCATGGGCGTCTTGAGCATTCTTTTTTCCTTTGGGAACTTTTACTTGTCCAATGTATTCGTCACCATATTTTTTTTTGATGTAATTATATGTTTCACTTACAAATGTTGGAGATAATCTTTCTGAATCCGTTCTCATGTAGGTAATTAATCCAACTGTTTCTTTTTCTAATTCAACTCCTTCATAAAGCTTTTGAGCAATACGCATTGTTTTAGATGGTGCAAAATTAAGAGCAGTTGCAGCCATTCTTTGTAGGGTTGATGTAATAAAAGCAGGTTTGCTGGATTTTTTTGTATCTTTGGAGTCTACACTTTCTATCTTAAAAGCTTTGGAAAGTTTATTTAATATATCGAAAGCTTCTTTTTCGCCATGTATTTCAATCTTTTTTCCATGATATTTTTCTAAAATTGCTTGAAATTCTTTGAAATCTGCTTCGATTGTCCAATATTCTTTTGGAATAAAGGCATTGATTTCTCGTTCTCTATCGACGATTAATTTTAAGGCAACACTTTGCACCCGTCCAGCACTTTTTCCTCCGGTTTTGGATTGCATTAATTTACTTAGGCGAAAACCTATGATACGGTCTAAAATTCTTCTTGTTTCTTGACTTTTTACTAAATTCTCATCTATTTTTCTTGGCGTATTAAACGCATTTTTTACAACATCTTTGGTTATTTCATTAAAGGTTACTCTTTCATAATTTTCTTCTTTGATTTCTAATGCTTCTTTTAAATGCCAGCTAATTGCTTCTCCTTCACGATCTGGGTCGGTTGCAAGATAGACAAAATCTGAAGTTTGTACATCTTTTTTTAAGTCCGTAATATCTTTCTTTTTTCCTTTTATTGGTACATAATTCGGTTCAAAATCATTATCGACGTCAACTCCAAGGCCAAATTTTCCAGAGGTTGCCAAGTCTCTAATGTGTCCTTTTGATGAAACAACTTTAAAATCTTTTCCTAAGTAATCTCCAATGGGCTTACATTTGTGGGGAGATTCCACGATGACTAATTTTTTCAAATTATTCCTCCTTGTTTTCTTTCTTTTCCATTAAATCACGAACTGGCTTGTATGTAAATCTATAATTGTCTAAGGGTCCATATTTTTGTAATAATTCTAAATGTTTTTTTGTTGGATAACCTTTATGATTTTTAAATTCGTATTCTGGATATTTTTCATCTAGTTCATACATAATCTTATCTCTTGTTACCTTTGCAATCACACTAGCTGCTGCAATACTGATTGATAGCGCATCTCCATGAATAATTGGTTCACATGGCATATCTAAATTGAGCGGCATAGCATCTGATAAAATATATTCTGGTTTTATTTTTAAATTCAAAATTGCTTCTTGCATTGCTTTTCTACTTGCTTCATAAATATTGATTTCATCAATTTCTTTAGCTTCTACAATGCCAATGCCGATCGATATAGCATCTTTTTGAATGATTTGAAAATATTCTTCTCTTTTTTTCTCACTTAATTTTTTAGAATCGGTCAATCCTTTTAAATTATAATTGATTGGTAAAATTACTGCACCAGCTACCACTGGTCCAACAAGAGGTCCACGACCTGCTTCATCGGTTCCTACAATGTATTGGAATCCTTCTTTCCAAAGTCTTTTTTCAAAACTTCTTAAATCTTCTGCTTTTTTTGTTTTCAACGGTCAAATGTTACTCCTTTGATACTTTCTGATTTGATATCGTTTACAATTTTGTTGCTAATTCTATCATAGTCTGGTTCTCCATTTTTCATAGCACCAATTTTATGTCCGATAATTTCATATACTTCTTCCCAGTTTTCAATATTTGTTATTCCATATTTTTCTTTTAAAATTTTTGGATATAGAAAAAATAATTTTTTTAAAATATGAATTGCTATTTCATCAATTGGTAAAATTTCTTGCTTAATAGCAGAAAAAGCAGCAAGGTTTCTCGCCATATCTTGGTTTTCTAACCGTGGCCATAAAATTCCTGGTGTATCCAAAAGTAATATATCACTTCTTGTTCGGAGCCAAGTAAGTTCTTTTGTAACTCCTGGCATATTTCCAACATTTGCTGCTTTTCTACCACACATACGATTAATTAATGTGCTTTTTCCAACATTTGGGACACCAACTACTAAAGCTTTAATTTCTTTTTCTTTCATCCCTTTTTTTATTCTGTTTGCTTGTTTTTCTTGCATAATTTTATGAGTTAAGTCAATAATTTTTTTATAATCTTGTGTTTTTGTTAAATCTACTAGAATTACGTAATTTCCTAAATTTTCATAATATTTTATCCAATATTCTGTTGCATGTAAATCGCATAAGTCTTTTTTTGTCATTATTAATACTTTTGGCTTATTGCCAATTATATTATAAATATCTTGAATTTTTGATGAAAGAGGTATTCTTGCATCAATTACTTCATATACAATATCTATTAGTTCATATTTTTCTCCAATTAGTCTTCTCGCTTTTGCCATATGACCTGGATACCAGTTGATTACACTTTTATGCAACCCCCCCTGTGTTTCATTATTAT
>CAOKKL010000058.1 GCA_948469065.1 uncultured Mycoplasmatota bacterium
GCAAAAAAAAGAAGTATGCTATTTTTAACACACTTCTTTGTCAACAATCTGAAACAATGTGAAAAAAACATTGTTTTTTTCATTTTATAGTTTCATAAATGCAAAAAAAGATTTATAATAAATAAAAATAGTAACTAAACAATAGGGGGACATTATGAAACAAAGAAAAATAGAAAAAGTCTTAGTACAACTAGACGAAAAAATAAAAAGATTAGAAAAATTGACGGCGGTATTGGAAAAGCAAAATGAATTAAGAGAATTAGAAATAGAAGAAAACAATAAAGCTTTAAAAAAGAAAACTGGCTATCCATCAAAAGATATGCCATGGTTAAAATATTTTCCATCAAAAGCTCAGTTTGATAAAATAAATCAATATACCTTGTATCAACAAATTAAAATTGCCAATAAAGATAATTTAGATGAAATTGCTTTAAATTATTTGGGAGAAAAGATTAGTTTTTCAAAATTATTTTCTAAAATAGATCAAGTTGCAAAAGCTCTAGATTCAATTGGTATCAAAAAAGGAGATGTTGTTACTATATGTCTTCCTAATATTCCAGAGTTCGTATATTCTTTTTATGCAATTAATAAAATAGGTGCCATTGCTAGTTTAATTGAACCAAGAACGAATGCAGAAAGAATTCAAAATTTTATCAATAATACGCAATCTAAAGTAATGATAATGCTTGATTTGTGTAAAAAAAATATTGATAAAATTATGAATACCTCATCTCTTGAAATAGTAATTGCTGTTTCAGCTTCTGATTCTTTAGAAAAAAAAGTAAAGAAAAAAATATATACAATGTCTCACAAAGAAATAAAAACAAAAGGAAAATATTTGAATTGGAACGAATTTATAAATGTCAAAAGATTAAATAATACAATTATGCAAGAATATGTTCCAAATACTACTGCGTCAATTGTTTATACAAGTGGTACAACTGGTATTCCAAAAGGTGCAGAACTTACAAATGAAACTTACAATGGTCAAAATATGCAATTAAAATATTCTGGGATATGTCCAGAAAATGGTGAAATCTTTTTAGGAAATGTTCCATTTTTCTCTGCTTATGGATCCAGTAGTGGCATGCATAATGCTCTAACAAATGGAGTTACAATCACATTGATTCCACAATACAAACCGAAAGACTTCCCACAATTGCTTTTAAAATATCAACCAAATCATGTATTAGGAGTTCCTAGATTTTATGAATTTATGATTCATAATAAAAAGGCTCAAAAAAATGATTTCAGTTTTTTAAAAAATATTATTTCAGGTGGTGATAAACTACCTCAGATTAATGAAAAGAAAATTAACAAATTTATGAATCAACATGGTGCTCCAAATTTAAAAAAAGGATTAGGAATGAGCGAATTTGGAGGAGGTTTTATTACTACTATTAGCGAAAAAACAAATAAAATTGGATGTGTAGGAATCCCTCATGTTGGAAACAATGTAATGATTGTTGATCCAAATACACAAGAAGAACTACAATATGGAAAAGAAAAAAAGATTGGTGAGCTATATGTAACAGGTCCTACTATGATGAAATCTTATTTTAATAATAAAGAAGAAACCGAAAAATTTTTCTATATTGATTCCAAAGGCAAAAAATGGGCAAAAACAGGAGATTTGGTGTATATGGATGAAGATGGGATTATTTTCTTTGTCGACCGTATTAAAAATGTTATTATGAGACCCGATGGACATACTACTCCATTATTACCAATTGAAAATGCAATCTGTAAGCACCCTTATGTTTCTAATTGCGCTGCTGTTGGAGTAAAAGTAGAAAAAAATGGCACTGGATCATTACCAATGGTTTTTATCGTTTTAAAAAAAGAAAAAGAAATTCAAAAAGAGATAAATATTAATGTAATTCAAAAAGAGTTAGAAGATTTATTAGAAAACTATGTACCAGAAAGAGAACGACCAAATTGGTTTCGATATGTTAGTGATCTTCCTTATAATTTAGCAGGAAAAGTTAATTTAAATGAATTAAGACAAATTGCTTCAAAAGAAGATTTAAACAAACGTGTTAGTAAAGAAAACTAGAACTTTCTAGGCAATAAGAATTAGTTATGATATACTAAAATTATCATAGTAGGAGTGATTAGAAATGACAGTAGGAATATCTTTTAGTTTTTGTAGTTTTTTCTATATATTTTTGTTAACGATTGTTTTTTTTAGTAAAAAAAGAGTTTCATCTAGAGAAAATAAAATTTATTTATTTATTATTTTAACTAGTTTATTTGGAACGATGATAGGAGTACCCTGTTATTACTTTATGAAATATAGTGAGCAGTTTGCTTTTGCTAATTTATTTTTCTCAAGAGCATACTTAATTTACTTAGTAACTTGGATAACGTTATTTAGTATTTATATTTTTGCCATATCTTTTAAAAAAATAAATTTTAAAGGATTGGTAGGTTTTTTTATCGTATTTTATTTTGTTATGATATTTTTCGTTTGTTTGTTGCCATTGTATTATGAAAATAAAAATGGATTGGTTTATTCTTATGGACCTGCTACCAATTTCATGTACCTTATTTCAGCAATTGACATTTTAGTTATACTTATTTGTTCTATTGTAAATATTAAACATTTAAAGCAAAAGAAATTTATTCCTTTAATTGCCTTTCTTATTGTTGGAACGATAGTTATGGTAATTCAAAAATATAATCCTGGATTATTATTAATTACTTTTGGAGAAGCATTTATCACCTTTTTAATGTATTTTACTATTGAAAATCCCGATGTAAAATTAATTAATCAATTAAATTTAGCGCGAGAACAAGCCGAACGAGCTAATCGAGCTAAAACCGAATTTTTATCTAATATGTCACATGAAATAAGAACGCCTTTAAATGCCATTGTCGGTTTTAGTGATTGTATGTTATCTACCACTAATTTAAAGGAAACACAGGAATTTGCCAAAGATGTCGTGGAAGCTTCTAA
Organism: uncultured Mycoplasmatota bacterium; assembly: GCA_948469065.1. Taxonomy (GTDB): domain Bacteria; phylum Bacillota_I; class Bacilli_A; order RF39; family UBA660; genus MGBC162267. The sequence continues at coordinate 2,960 of CAOKKL010000058.1, forward strand.
TAATCTTTTAGAAATTGTAAATGGAATTTTGGATATTTCTAAAATTGAAGCAAATAAAATTGAAATAGTAGAGAAAGAATATAATCCAAGAGAAGTATTTTTGTCTTTAGTAAAATTGATTACTCCACGAATCAATGAAAAACCAATTGATTTTAAAACTCATATTTCCGAAGATTTACCTGGTGTTTTAAAAGGAGATATGGGTAAAGTAAAACAAGTTATCTTAAATCTTTTAACGAATGCTGCGAAATATACAGATAAAGGGCAAATTGATTTTAGTGTCACTTGTGTAAATCGAACGGATATTAATAAATCATTAATATATATAGCTGTAAAAGATACAGGACGTGGCATTAAAAAAGAAAATATCCATAAATTATTTAACAAATTTGAACGAATAGATGAAAATCAAAATACTACCATTGAAGGAACAGGATTAGGTCTTGCTATTACCAAACGTCTAACAGAAATGATGGGTGGAAAAGTTACCGTAAATAGTGTGTATGGAGAAGGGTCCGTTTTTCGAATTTATTTAGAACAAGAAATTATAAGTATGGAAATTCCAGAAAATA
>CAOKKL010000059.1 GCA_948469065.1 uncultured Mycoplasmatota bacterium
TACCTTGTGATTCCTTATTAAAGCCCCGAAATCTTGTTACGGGGTAGTTTACAAAAACAAGTTGAATTAAAGAAAATATTAGACGAAGCTTTAAAACCAATTTTAATTCCTTTAGAATTAAAACAAATTGATTTTTTGCTAGAAGTAGATTCAAAATTAAGTTGTAAATTAGATTATCACTGGACTGTTGAAGCATTTGGAAATTTATTTAAAAATGCCATGGAACATACAAAAGAAAAAGGTATGATAAAAGTCATTGTTACGGATAATCCAATGTATGTGGAAATCAAAGTTTTTGATAACGGTTCTGGTATTGCTAAAGAAGATCTTTCTCATATTTTTGAACGTTTTTATAAAGGAAAATCAAAATCAGAAAGTATTGGTATTGGCTTAAATTTAACTCAAAGTATTATTGAAAAACAAAGTGGTACTATCAGCGTAGAAAGTGAAGTTGGAAAAGGAACAACATTTATTGTTCATTTTTATAAAGTTACCGTATAAAATAATGTCTATTACTGTTAAAAATAGAGATAATTACTGATTAAAAATGAGAAAGTATGATACTATAGGACTGTAAACTAGTATGTTCATATCTTTCCTTTTCTTGAACATATTATACGAGGAGTCTTTATTTATGAATCAAAAAAAAGTATGGTTACTCTGTGGAATTGTAACCCTTGTTTTATTCGTATCAGGAGTAAGTTATGCTTTATGGCAAAAAGTATTTGTCCAAGAAAATGAAAATGTTGTAACCAGTGATTGTTTTGATGTTACTTTTCAAGAAGATACAAGTAGTCATATCAATTTACAAAAGATGTATCCAATGAATGAATTGGAAGGACTTAGAATAAAACCATATGTATTTGAAATTGAAAATATATGTAATAGTAATGCGAATTATCAAATCAATTTAGAAGTATTAGCAAATAGTACAATGCCATCGGAAAAGATGAAAGTAAAACTCAATGAATCACCAAGTGAATATTTAGAAAAAGAAGTAGAAGCAAGTATTGGGTCACGAGCATATGAAGTAGAAAAAGGATTTTTAAGAAGTGGAGAAAAAAAGAAGTATGAATTTCGAATCTGGATGGATGAAGAAAGAAGTCAAGGAGAAAGTGGAAATCAAAGCTTTGTAGGAAAAATCGTTGTAAAAGCAAGTTATGAACCAAGATATCAAGAAAGTATTCTAAATGGAATGGACCCTGTGTTAAAAGAAGGATTAATACCAGTTGTCATAGAGAATGATGGAACGGTAAAAAAAGCGGATGAAAAAGAAGAATGGTATCACTATAGTAATCAAAAGTGGGCGAATGCGGTAGTATTAGAAGATGAAAGTATAAGTTATCAAAATGGAGAAGTGATACCAGAAAGTAATATCGAGAGTTATTTTGTATGGATACCAAAATATCGCTACAAATTATGGGATTTAGGAAACTATGAAGGACTAACAAGTATCAATTCAAATAAAGTTCATGATATAGAAATCATCTTTGGAGATTATGACACTGTTGATGAAAAAAGTGGCGAATGTAAAACGCCAGGAGTAAGTGGAGAAAGTGGAAACTGTAGTGTAGGAGATTACATGACTCATCCAGCGTTCCAAGCATTTGGAATCAAAGGGTTATGGGTAGGAAAGTTTGAAACTGGCTACAAAGGAGCTAATAGTACATCAGAAGCCGAACAAAACATTAATAATCCAGAACAAATTGAAATCAAACCAAATGTGTATTCGTGGCGAAATATAAATCCTGCCAATATTCACTTAAATAGTTACAACTACAAAAGAGAATACGATAGTCACATGATGAAGAACACCGAATGGGGAGCAGTTTCCTATTTACAACATAGTGTGTATGGAAGTAGAAATAGTGTAAGAGTAAACAACAATAGTAATTGTATTACAGGATACAGTGCTGTAACAGAACCAACTTGTGGATATACTGGAGATAACCGAGATTGTAATCGTTATGAAGGAACCTCATTAAATGTAGATGGAATCTATACCAAACGATATAATAGTGAAGTAGGATATTTCGCAAGTACTACAGGAAATATCACAGGAATATATGATGGGAGTGATGCTTCACTCAAGTGGAGTTCCATGTGTTGGAGGAGATGCAACATATACCAGTGGTTTTTCTGGACCCTATTGTAATGCAACAGGAAATGCAACAGGAATTCCTTTTCCAGAAAGTAAATATTATGATACTTATTTATATGGAAATGATGAAACAAATTATAGTCGAAAAATTTTAGGAGATGCGACTGGAGAAATGGGACCGTTTGGAAGTGCCACATATGGAACGCAAAAAAGAAAAATGAATTCATGGTATCAAAATGAAGCTTGGTTTATTTATACTATGCAGCCTTGGTTTAGTCGTGGTGGAACTTACTATAATGGCTTCAGTTCAGGAAGCTTTGCATTCGCTCCAAAGTGAAATACGCTCGAACTTTTCGAGTTTTGATAAATAACTAATTCATAATTTGGATTAGTTTTTTTGTATTTAAAACTATCCTACTTTAAAAGAAAGGATGGAAACTATGGTAAATATTATTAAGGAAGAAATACCTATTGAAGAATCTTTAAAAAAGAAATTAGAGTTTATATGTGAATTTGCTAAAACTACACCAACTATTATTAATGGTAATATTCGTAAAATAGATAAAACGAATTTAACCTACATTGAACCCCATAGAATTATCATTAAAGGTATTAATTTTCTAGTATTTAATTATTCTAATGAGATATTTATTGAAAACTTATCAAACAAGATAAAATTATCAGATTTAGAAGATTATATTAAAACATTAGTATAAATATACTATTTCAAGTAAAAACTCGCCCTATTGGGCTTAAAATGGGCTATATGTCTTGACTTTTAGATAAAACTCTATATAATAAACAACCAAGAAACAAGTTTTATGTTTTTGGGGTTAATATAAAACAAAGTTGCAGTAATAAAATTTATAAATAACCATTAGAGGTGTCAAAGACATAAAACGATTGTTATTGTCTTTGTCGCCTCTTTTTTTGATAAACAAAGATAGAAAGGATTTGATGAAATGAACGAAGAAAAGAAAATTGCTGGACTTTATATTAGAGTTAGTACAGAAGATCAGGCTCGTGAAGGTTTTAGTTTACCAGAACAAGAAAAAAGACTTCGTGCTATGTGTGAATATAAAGGTTATGAGATTTATAAGGTTTATAAAGATGCTGGAATAAGTGCTAAAACTGGAAACCATAGACCAGCATTTGAAGAACTAAAAGAAGATATTAGAAATAAGAAATGTAATA
>CAOKKL010000060.1 GCA_948469065.1 uncultured Mycoplasmatota bacterium
AGATTGTGTAATATTTAATAAAGCATTATTGATCGCAGCAGATGGAATTCTTTTTTTCATATCATTCATACTTTCCGTAAAACTTTTTCCTAGCCGAATTTCTGCTAATGATTTTCGAAATTCAAAGGATAAATCACTTTCTATATTGGCAGAAGTAATTTCCAAAGCTGATTTTAAATGATTATCACTTTCTATGGTCAATGTTAAAACTTCAAAAAAGAAAATAGCTTCTTTTTCTAATCTTTTTTCTCTTTTTTTTATTTGAAAATCGAGTAAAAAATATTCACTTCCTACATAAAAGAAAACCGTAATAAAAGGAGCTAATAAATAACCAGGTTTTAAAAAAAGATAACTCATTACAAAAAGAAGAATAGAAAAAATAAGACGATAATTTAAAAGATGTATGGCATTGTATTTACAGCGAGATCCTAATAAATTAATTTTTTTATTGATTCGTTCAACAGATCTTTTTAAATGAATTTTTTTTGATAAACTATGATCTTTTTTCATAATGACTTCACCTTCAACACTTTTTTAATTACTACAATATAAGAAATATATAAAACAATAATCAATAAAAATAATAATAATCCAAATGGCGTTTTAAAAAAAGGATTAAAGTAAGTGGGATTTAACACAAAAATAAGAAAAGAAAAGATGAGAGGTAAAAAAACTAAAATACGATAGACAAAAATACTAGCTGCGGTCAAACTTTTCATTTCATTTCTTAATTTTTTCTTATTAAAAATAGATTTCTCAATACTACCAAATACCCGAACAATATTCCCACCTGTAGTATTTAAAAGAGACAACGAAGAAGAAATGTATTTGGCATCTTCTAATTTTACTCTTTCATAAAAACGATTAAATACGATTTCAACACTTAATCCATATGTCATATCCATATATATTTTTTTAAATTCATCTTTAATCGGTCCTTCTAATTCTCTTTTTACAATATCTACCGCTTGCATAATATTTCTTCCCGATTTAAAACTATTATTCATTACAATAATTGCTTTTAATAAATCATCATTTACCATCTTTTGTTTTTTTCCAAATTGAAATGCTAAAAAAAGATCTGGTAAATAAAAACCTAAAAGAAAAGTTAAAAGCAAACTCATAAATCCGAATTGGTTAGGACGAAATAAAATCGTAAGAAAATTTAATCCAAAAAAACAAAAAGCTGAGATAAATTTGATTGTAATATAATCCATTCCAGTTTTTGATTCTTTTTCTTCATAAGAAATAAATCGATCATATTTTTTACTATACTTTTTTAAAAATTCACTTTTTGAGAGAATATGACGAAATTTCTTGACATAGCTCCATAATTTTATATCAAAACGATCGAAAGTCGATTTTTCTTGAATATGAAGAGATGCTAAAGCAAATTTTTCAAATCTCTTTTGTAAGCGTATGGTTCGCAATTCTCGTAATAAGAAGAAAAGAAAAATGGCGATAGCAATAATAATAACAATTTGAAAAAGAAAAACTTGTGGTTGAAATACAAACATATTATTATTTTCCTTTCTTTTTTTTATCGAAATGAAACATAAAGTCAATATCCCGAATTCCTCTAGAGGCGATTTTATCATAAACATTTGGAATGATTTTATCATATAAAATATATTCTCCATCGACTTCTTTTTTAGATGTCAATCCTTTTTGACGGAAGGCAAAGATTTCACTTAAGATAATTTCATCATCTTTCATTCCATTTAATTCACAAATGGAAGTTACTTTTCTTTTTCCATCACTCATTCGATCAATATTTACGATTAAATCAATTGCATTTACCATATATTCTCGTATTGCTTTGATAGGAATATCAATTCCACTCATCAAAACCATCGTTTCAAGACGATTTAAGGCATCTTTTGGACCATTTGCATGCAAAGTAGTCATAGAACCTTCATGTCCTGTATTCATTGCTTGTAACATATCAAAAGCTTCTTTTCCTCGTACTTCTCCAACAATAATACGATCTGGTCTCATTCTAAGACTATTAATAACCAAATCTCGAATAGTAATTTCACGATCACTATCATAATTTGTAACTCTAGTCTCTAAGGAAATTACATGTTTTTGATTCAATCTTAATTCTGCAGCATCTTCTATCGTAATAATTCTTTCATCATTAGAAATAAAACCACTTAAAATATTTAAAAGTGTAGTCTTTCCAGAACCAGTTCCACCACAAATTAAAATATTACATTTTCCTCGAACCGCAGCATCCAAAAAAGTTGCCATATAAGGAGTCATAGAACCAATTCGAATCATATCTTCTACATGAGTCATTTCTTCTTTAAATTTACGAATCGTTATAACCGGACCTTTTGTAGATAATGGTGGAATTACTGCATTGATTCTTGAGCCATCCTCTAATCTAGAATCTACCATTGGATTGGAAGCATCAATCGTTCTTCCAATGGGTCCAATCAGTCTTTGAATGGTTCTAACAATATGTTCATCATTAATAAAAGATACACTTTCATCTTTGATGATTTGTCCATCCATTTCAATATAAATTTCTTTGGGACTATTCACCATAATTTCTGTAATATTTTGATCTTCTAACAATTCTGTTAATGGCCCATAACCGTTTATTTCATTATCAATTAAATTATAAAGGTGAGCACGCTCTAAATTCGTTAAATCATATCCTTCAATGGTTTCATCAATCTCATCATTAATAAATTGTTTTAATAATTTATCTTCAGGTATCTCTTTATCAATTAAATTTTCTACAATTCTTGTTCGTAATTCATCTAATAACTTTTTATCAGGAAAAATATCATAATCATTTAAATTATCTAATTCTTTTACTTTTCTTTCAATATTAAAAGCTTCTAATAAACTAGTCTTCTTCATCCTTCATCCCCTCTTTCTCATCCTTCGTGAAATCTGCAGCAATATTCATTAAAATAGAATAATATTTTGCAAACACATTAGCAATTTTGGGCTGTAAGGTAATAATTTGACCATTCATAACATAATCATCTAAATTCTTCAAATAAAATTCATTTGAAATGGTATAATCAATATTACTTTTTAATATACTTCTTAAATCGTATAAGGAAAAATATTTTTTAAAAGGATCTCTACTATTATTTAATAATATTTTATAGTTATTCATTTCTAAATCATGAAAGATACTTAAAAGAGATTTCATATTTTTTACATCCAATGGATCATTATTTAAAATAAATAAAATTTGATCGACACTATCTAACATAACTA
>CAOKKL010000061.1 GCA_948469065.1 uncultured Mycoplasmatota bacterium
TGTGTTAAATCATAAGAAAGTGAGCTATTTCCTGTTTTATAATAACAAAATCTATAAATATCATCATAATACTTCTCAATTAATATCTCTAATAATTCTTTATTTCCGTGCTGTATTTCATAGATTAATTCTTTATCTTCCAAGTAAATACCTCCTTTCTTTCTTTTATAAACTAGCTTACATATAATATAACCTAAAAAATCGCAAAAAAGATTTAAAATTTTATTAAATTTTTAATTTTCTATAAAATTTAGTAATGGTATGGAAAAAATATCAAGTTTTTTCAAAAGCTACTCAAAAATACTTAGATGAATTACAAAAAGAAATTAATATACAAAAATAAGATGGTTCAATCGAATCATCTTATTTTAAAAATCTATTTAACACATTTATTTTTATCTATTCTTTTGTAGAATCTATTATTTCTAAATGATTAATTTTTGCAGTTTGTTCATCTTGAGTTGGAACCTGTAATTCAGCAAAATTTCCTATGTTTTCAGTGGTACAACCAAATAATAACGTGAATTCCAAATTATCTAGGTTATCAAATGACACTTTATCTAAGTTAAGACCAGTAGCTAGATTAGGGTTTCTCGAAAATACAATTTTATTTTCATTACTATTGACGCCTTTTATTTGCTCTTCTACAGGAAATACATAATTCATATCATCTATTTTTTGTCTCATTAAAATTTTCCATTCATCTCCAATGCACCCATTCTCATCATAGTAAAATGTAATATTTTCATCATTTATATCAATCTTTTGAATAATGAAATCTCCGCCTAAACCACTTGTAGCAGTATACGTTTTACCATCCGATTTTACAGGATACCATGTCGCTTTATCATACATTTCTTCTTCCTGAGTTTTTCCATTTTCATTAACGTTTCTATCCTCAAATATTTTGCTCTTAGTTGGTGTTACTTTTAACGCACTCGTTGCGTTTTCTGAGCTAAGTAGTATAATGAAATTTTCTTCTTCCATAATTGTTTCGGTTTCTTTTATTTCATATTCAAATTTTTCTTGTATTTGTCCATTTTCTTTTACATATAATTTTCTTCCTGCAACACTTCCTCCATAAATCATGTTTGGTATTGAATTATCGTTTCCATCTGTAACGTTAAAGCTAATATACTCCATTGGATTTTCATTATATTCTTTGTAAGTAATGCCATCTACAATTTTTTTAGCCTTTATAAATTTTTGAAATTTTGTATTCGCAATTTTTTCGATGATAATTTTCGTATGTTCATCGACTTGTTGTTCTGTTAGTATAGCAGTGTTTTCATTTTCTGTTAATTCGATTTCTGATTTTATCGTTTTTCCGATTGTTATAGCTTCATTATCACCATTTTCAAATCCAAGTATGATGCCAGAAGAAATATCTTCGATTTCGATTTCTAGATTTAAATGATTTGTGTTTTCATCCATAATATTGATAACTTGTGTATAGACATATTCATTGTCAGAAACTTTATCAACATATTCACTTACATTGGTAATTTCCCTTGAATTTACCAATACTTTTTCAGAAACGTGTAAATCATATCCCATTTCACCTATCTTTTCGATTGGTTTTGTCATTTTTTCAAAAGCTTTATCTTTTAATTTTATTTTATATTCTGCAATAATATAGGCTTTATCTCCAGCCATACTTTCTAATGTTATATTACAATATTCATTTTCTATGGATTGATTAATTTCTACTAAATTGTTTTCATAATTTTGACTTAATTTTAAAAATCCCATTTTTTGCATATTGGTATTTTTACTGATTCCAGCATAAGCAGTTATACTTACAGTACTTACAATAATAAATGCTGCAACTTTTTGTAAACTATTTAATTTCATTTTATTTTTGATTTTGATATCTTCAAATTCATTTTTCTGGGGTTCAGTAAATTTTAAATTTTCATATTTTAAATAAACAGAATCTTTAAAATACTTTCTTTTTTCTTCTAACTTTTTATCCATCATAATTATTTACCTCTTTCCTTAATATTTCTTTTAATTTTTTTCTACCTCTATGAATTAATGTTTTTACTTGTGATAAGGACATATCAAATATTGTACATATTTCCTTATAAGACAATTCTTCTATATCTGCAAGATAAATGATTTGATTCTGTGGTTCTGGTAAATGATCAATTGCAATTTTTAATTTTTGACTCTGTTCTTTATCAAAAATAGCATCTTCAATTTCTTGTTCATTAAAAATGTATTCATTCTCTTGCAAATAGGTAATTTTCTTTTGCCTTTTGATATAATTAAGTGTTTTACTTTTTGCAATTGTATAAAGGTATGCTTTTAGAGAATATTTAGAATCATATTTTTCTTGATTTATAAGAATATAAACAAAAACATCTTGTGCTAAATCTTCAGCAACATCCATACTCTTTACAAATTTATAAATAAAATAAATTATTTTTTCCATGTATTTGTTTATGATAATTTCAAATGATTCATTATCTCCATCCAAGAATCTCTTATACAGTTTTTTATCTTCCTCCATTTTTTCCTCCATTTGAATATAAGATCTTAATTCTAATTATAATACAATTTTGAAATAGGAAAAGTTGCACTTTTTATAAAATAAATACATCAATTTTTTATACGTCTTATTGAAACCTATAAAAAATTGGGTGTAAAACACTTTTCAAATGCTTTACACCTTTCAACTTCATAATATTATATTTTATTAAAAATTATTGTCTTTTCTTTCATTGATA